>CAIZHL010000036.1 GCA_903932755.1 uncultured beta proteobacterium | reverse complement strand
GCCGCCACGGGTGGTCATCGATTTCCCCGAGACCGACAACAAGTCCGGTCAGTCCACGCAGCAGGTGGCAGAGGGTGATCTGAAGAGCATCAATCTGGTCCAGTCGGACAAATTGACGCGCCTGGTGCTGAACCTCTATCGGCCGACCAAATTCTCCACCGAAATTGCCGGTGATGTTCTTTTCATCAAGTTGCAGGGCCAGGGCGTTCAGGCCAGCAATGAACCGGCGCCCAGCGTTTACCAGCAAGCTTCATCGTCCCCGCCTGCGGCAGGAAGTCCGGGAGCGAGAACCGATGCAGCCGCCATCCGCGATATCCTCTTCCGTCGCGGAGAAGAGGGGCAGGCCTCGATTACCGTGGATCTGACCGACGGCACGGTGCCGATCGACATCCGTCGGGTGGGGACCGGGCTGACCGTGGAACTGCGCGATGTTGAATTGCCCGAGCGCCTGCAGAACCGGCGCGACGTCAACGATTTCGCCACGCCCGTAACCGTGATGACATCGCGCGCCATCGGCAATCTGACGCGCATCGACATCAATGCACGCGGCCGCTGGTTCCATCAGGCGCACCTGGCCAACAACCAACTCACCATTGAAGTCAAGCCGATCCCGGCCGATGACGCCAACAAGCTGGTCCAGACCGGACAGCAGGGCCAAAAGGTTTCAATCAACTTTTTTGCCGCTGATGCCACCATGGTGCTGCGGACCCTGGCCGACATCTCGGGAAAGAACGTGTTGATCGATCCATCCCTGAACGGGCGATCGGTGACCGCAAACCTTGACAACATTCCCTATGATCAGGCGCTTGAAATCATCATGGCGCAAGTCAACGCGGGGATGCGCGTCCGCAATGACATCATCCTGTTCGGCGACCGTGCCGTGCTGCAAAAGCGCGATCAGGACAGTGCCGACGAGGCGACCCGGGCGAGCGACGTCGCGCCGCTGGTGGCAGAGACGTTCAAGCTCAACTATGTCAAGACCGGCGACATCATCGCCCTGGTCAACAGCAGCTTCGCTCCGGCAGCGGCGCCGACCGGGTCGGCGCCTCCGGCAGCCGGTGTAGTGTCTCCCTCGGGAAATATTGGAGGCGGTTCGCCCGCACCTGGGGGCGGCGGTTCCGCCGCAGCGGGAGGCGGCAGTTCGGGCAAGGGCATGCTTACCGCGCGCGGCAGCATTTCGGCGCACGATGGCACGAATCAGATATTCGTCCGCGATACGGCTGCAGTCGTTGAAGCCATTCGCGAAGTAATCCGCAACGTCGATATTTCGCCCAAGCAGGTGATGATCGAAGCCCGCATTGTCGAAGCGTCCACTGGTTTTACCAGTCAGATAGGCATTCGCTTGCGCCTGGCCAATTCCAATATCCTTGGCAACCAAGGCGGGCAGCAGTTGTTTGGCACCGGAACCCGTTTTGCACCCGGCATCGGGGCAGGTTTGACTAATAGTACGGGTAATACCGATGTGTATGGATCGCCCAGCACACCAAGTCTATCGAGGAGCCTCGATGTTTTCCGTCCCAGCTATGTACTAGGGGCAGTCAATTTCGGCGTGATGCTGTTCAACAACGCGGGGACCAAATTGCTTGCCCTGGAACTGCAGGCTGCGGAGGCTGATTCACGCAACAAGACGATATCTTCTCCACGGATTGTCACATTGAATCGCTCATCTGCATCAATTGTAAATGCGCAATCGGTGAGCGTTCAGGATGGACAAGATTTAGCGACGGGCCAAACCCGTTACAAGACGACTGTCGCGCCGCTTTCGCTGACGGTGAAACCTTCGATCAACCCCGACAACAGGATCAGCCTTGAATTGAAAGTTGCAAAAGGCACAATTATCGATGCTTCTACAGGAAGTTTGGATACAAATGATGTTGCAACCAATGTCATTGTCGAAAATGGCGGTACGGTCGTCATCGGGGGGTTTACCAAGGAATCCGAGCTTCAATTCCAGCAGCGAGTGCCCTTCCTCGGCGACTTGCCCTATGTCGGCAACTTGTTCAAGACCACGACGAAGAACAATTCGCGCAGCGAACTTCTTGTCTTCATCACACCCCGCATCATCAGCGACTCCCTCACGCAGCGCTAGGCAGGCTCCAGATTGGTCCAAACGGGGCCGGCGCATGCCGGCCCCTTGCTTTGACGGCTGTGCGGACGGTATCTTCTTGTGGGGGATGCCCGCCCGGTGCGCGGCATCAAAATGTCCGGACGATAGCGCTGATACAATTCACCGGTGAGTGCTACCAACAACATCTACCTGGTCGGCATGCCGGGCGCGGGCAAGACCACTGTCGGTCGCCAGTTGGCAAGGCGAATGCATCGTTCGTTCATCGATGCCGACCACGAAATCGAGGCCAGAACAGGCGTAAAGATTCCCCTGATCTTCGACATAGAAGGCGAGCAGGGATTTCGGGACCGTGAAACTAAAGTCATTGCCGAGTTGGGCCGCCAAACCAATCTGGTCGTCGCTACCGGCGGCGGCGCCGTACTCCGCCCGGAAAATCGTGCCGCCCTCAAGGAAGGGGGCATCGTTGTTTATCTTCACGCCACGCCGCACCTGTTGTTCGAGCGCACCCGTCTTGATCACAATCGACCTTTGCTTCAGGTCGCCGATCCGATGAAGAAGATCGAGGACCTGTTTGCAGAGCGCGACCCTCTTTACTGCGAAGTAGCCGATATCACCATCAACAGCCTGGGCGGCAGCATCAGCCATCTTGTCAGGCAATTGGAACGGGAGTTGCAAAAGCAGTGCGCAGCCTGAAGCTTTCCCTTGGCGAACACAGCTACCCGATTCTGATCGGTGGCGGCCTGCTGGCGCGCGCCGACCTGATCCTGCCCTTCCTGCGCACCCCTCGGATCGCGCTCGTCAGCAACACTACCGTGGCCCCGCTTTACATGGAGCCCCTTGCCGGCGGCCTTGAAAAAGTCGGCGTTGGCGTGACGCCGATAGTTCTTCCCGATGGCGAGACCCACAAGAATTGGGAGTCGCTCAACCTTATTTATGACGCCTTGCTGGCCGCACGCTGCGATCGCAGCACGACCGTCGTCGCCCTGGGTGGTGGTGTCATCGGTGATCTCGCGGGATTCGCCGCCGCAACCTATCAACGCGGCGTACCTTTCATCCAGATTCCCACTACCCTGCTGTCGCAGGTCGATTCCTCGGTGGGCGGGAAGACCGGTATCAATCATCCGCGCGGCAAGAACATGGTCGGCGCGTTCTGGCAGCCGAAATTGGTCCTCGCCGACACCGACACGCTGCGCACTCTGCCGGCCCGCGAACTGTCGGCGTGCCTGGCTGAAGTGATCAAGTACGGACTGATCCGTGACCCGCCGTTTCTCGAATGGCTCGAGACCAACATGGATGGCCTGCTGGCGCGAGACGGAGACCTCCTGGCGCAGGCGATCGAGCGCTCCTGTGCCAACAAGGCCGAAGTGGTGGCTGCCGACGAGTTTGAAACGGCGAAGGAGGGTGGCCGCGCTCTGCTCAATCTGGGCCACACCTTCGGCCATGCGATCGAGACCGGGATGGGTTACGGCCAGTGGCTGCATGGCGAGGCCGTTGCCGCAGGCACCATGATGGCGGTCGAACTTTCCCGTCGCCTGGGCTGGCTATCCGCTGCCGAAGTGGGGCGGGTCCGCACGTTGATGCTGCGTGCCGGCCTGCCTGTCACCGGACCCGAACTCGGTGTCGCGCGCTATCTTGAACTGATGTCGCACGACAAGAAAGTCATCGCCGGCAGATTGCGTCTGATCCTGCTCAAGGGCATGGGGCAGGCGGTGACTTATGCCGACGCGCCGGGTGCTGACATTGCGGCAGCCATCGAATCCTGCTGCCGTGCCTGATCTGGCGCCCTACGCGGTCAACGACAACAACAGCCGTGGGCGTACGGTTGCCGAGCCGCGACCGAAGGCGCGCAGCGAGTTCCAGCGCGACCGTGACCGCATCGTGCATTCCACGGCGTTTCGTCGTCTCGAATACAAGACCCAGGTATTCGTCAATCACGAAGGCGATCTGTTCCGCACCCGGCTCACCCACAGCATCGAGGTCGCGCAGATCGCGCGGTCGATCGCGCGTGCCCTGCGTCTGAATGATGATCTGACGGAAGCCATCGCACTGGCGCACGACCTTGGCCACACGCCCTTCGGCCATGCCGGGCAGGATGCATTGAACGAGTGCATGCAGGGCCACGGCGGCTTCGAACACAACCTGCAGAGCCTGCGCATCGTCGATCGCCTGGAAGAGCGCTACGGCGCTTTTGACGGTCTCAACCTGATGTTCGAAACGCGCGAGGGCATCCTCAAGCATTGCTCGCCGGCACGTGCCCGCGATCTGGGCGAACTGGGCCGGCGCTTCCTCGACGGTCGCCGCCCGTCACTGGAAGCGCAAATCTGCAACCTGGCCGACGAAATCGCCTACAACAACCACGACGTCGACGACGGACTGCGCTCCGGATTGCTGACCCTGGACCAACTTGAAGGGGTCAGCCTGTTCGCCCGCCACGCAGCCGAGGCCGATGCCGAGTTTCCTCGAATGTCGAACAGGCGCCGCGTGCACGAAACCATAAGGCGCATGATCGACGCCCAGGTCACCGACTTGTTGGCCGAATCGGCGCAGCGGATTGCGGCAGCAGGGCCAGCGGCGCTGGCTGACGTCCATGCCGCACAGCCGCTAATTGCTTTTACGGAAGCCATGAATGCGGAAAATCGTGCGCTCAAGGGCTTTTTACGCGACCATTTGTATCAGCACTACCAGGTGCTGCGGATGACCGCGAAAGCCCGTCGCATCATCAGCGATCTGTTTGGCGCCTTCGTCGCCGATCCGCGCTTGCTGCCACCCCAGTACCAGGAGATGGCGGCCGCGGAAAGCATTGCGCGCGCTACTGCAGACTACATTGCCGGCATGACCGATCGCTACTCGATGAAGGAGTATCGTCGCCTGTTTTCGGTTGGCGAAATGTAAGCTCTGTTTGCTGCATTGCAGCGTATTGAATTCGGCTGCTTTTGGCGGTATATTTGGGCCGTCCGCCGCGTTTCACAGGACATCCAAGGCCGGGGAGTGGCATCACCCCGGCTTTTTTGACGGCCGCCCCCGGCTTTTTGCCAGTCGCATTTCCGAGGAAAGACACGATGGTCCTCCCCCAGCGCCAGGGT
>CAIZHL010000035.1 GCA_903932755.1 uncultured beta proteobacterium | reverse complement strand
TCCAAGATGTGGATCACCAACAGCCCGATCGCCGACGTCTTCGTCGTCTGGGCCAAGGACGACGGCGGCCAGATCCGCGGCTTCGTGCTGGAAAAGGGCTGGAAGGGCCTCACCGACCCCGCCATCCACGGCAAAGTCGGCCTGCGCGCCTCGATCACCGGCGAAATCGTCATGGACGAGGTGTTCTGCCCCGAGGAAAACGCCTTCCCCGACGTGCGCGGCCTCAAGGGCCCGTTCACCTGCCTCAACTCGGCCCGCTACGGCATCGCCTGGGGTGCGCTGGGCGCCGCCGAGTTCTGCTGGCACACCGCCCGCCAATACACCATGGACCGCAAGCAGTTCGGCCGCCCGCTGGCCGCCAACCAGCTGGTGCAGTTGAAGCTGGCCAACATGCAGACCGAGATCACCATGGCGCTGCAGGGCTGCCTGCGCCTCGGTCGCATGAAGGACGAAGGCACGGCGGCGGTCGAGATCACCTCGATCATGAAGCGCAATTCCTGCGGCAAGTCGCTCGACATCGCCCGCGTCGCGCGCGACATGCTGGGCGGCAACGGCATTTCGGACGAATTCGGCGTGATCCGCCATGTGGTCAATCTGGAAGTGGTGAATACCTACGAAGGGACGCACGATGTCCACGCGCTGATCCTCGGTCGGGCGCAGACGGGAATACAGGCCTTCAGTTGATGCTGCACTACCGATAGAGGGGATTGAACCGTTGTAAAGTGTTCGACCACGCAACCGCCACAGAGCGGAGGAGGAGACCGAAATGTTGCAACTGAGTACCGCCGACCACGCCACATCGCCGCCACGGGTGAACATTCCGCGGCAGTACAACGCAGCCTGGGACCTGGTGCAGAGAAACCTCCAGGCCGGGCGGGGCGGCAAGACCGCCTACATCGACGACCACGGCAGTTACAGCTTCGGCGACCTCGCGGAGCGGGTGAACCGCTTCGGCAACGTGCTGGCCGGCATCGGTCTGGAGCAGGAAGACCGGGTCATGCTGTGCCTGCTCGACACCATCGATTTCCCGACCGCCTTCCTCGGCAGCATCCAGGCCGGCATCGTGCCGATCGCCGCCAATACCCTGCTGACCACGTCCGACTACGATTTCATGTTGGGCGATTCGCGGGCCAAGGCGCTGGTGGTTTCCAAGGCCCTGTGGCCGCAGTTCGCGTCCATCGTCGGCAAGCACAAGACACTCAGGCACGTGATCATTTCCGGCAGCGACGAAAAGGGCTATCCCAACCTCGCCGAACTGATGATGGGCGTCAGCCCGCACTTCGAGCCGGCGCCGACCACCTGCGACGACTTCTGCTTCTGGCTGTATTCCTCGGGTTCGACGGGCACGCCCAAGGGCACCGTGCACCTGCATTCGCACCTGATCCAGACCGCCGAACTCTACGGCAGGCCGGTACTGGGCATCCGCGAGGACGACCTGGTGTTTTCCGCCGCCAAATTGTTCTTCGCCTACGGCCTGGGCAACGGGCTCACCTTCCCGCTGGCGGTCGGCGCGACCACGATCCTGATGGGCGAGCGGCCGACGCCGCAGGCGGTGTTCCAGCGCCTGCGCGAGCACAAGCCGACGATTTTCTATGGAGTGCCGACGCTCTACGGCGCCTTGCTTGCCAGCCCCGACATGCTCACGCGCGCCGAAGTGCCACGGCTGCGCGTCTGCGCGTCGGCGGGCGAGGCGCTGCCGGCCGACATCGGCCGGCGCTGGACGGAATTGCTGGGCGTCGAGATCCTCGACGGCATCGGCTCCACCGAAATGCTGCATATCTTTCTCTCCAACCGCAGCGGCGAAGTGCGCTACGGCACCACCGGCAAGCCGGTGCCCGGCTACGCGGTGCGCTTGGTCGGCGAGGACGGCAATGTGGTGCCGAAAGGCGAGATCGGCGAACTGCAGATCAAGGGGCCGAGTGCAGCGGTCATGTACTGGAACAGCCGCGAGAAGTCGCGCCACACCTTCATGGGCGAGTGGACCCGCAGCGGTGACAAGTACATCGAAACCGAGGACGGCTATTTCCAGTATTGCGGCCGTTCCGACGACATGCTGAAGGTATCCGGCATCTATGTCTCGCCCTTCGAGGTCGAAGGTGCGCTGATGACCCACGACTCCATACTCGAAGCTGCCGTGGTGGCCTTTGCCGATACCGACGAACTGGTCAAGCCCAAGGCCTTCGTGGTGCTCAAGGCCGGCGTTGCACCGTCGGATGAACTCAAGCAGGCGCTGAAGGCCCACGTCAAGGAAAAGCTGGCGCCTTACAAGTATCCGCGCTGGATCGAGTTCGTCGACGCCCTGCCCAAAACCGCCACCGGCAAGATTCAGCGGTTCAAGCTGCGCGGCGGCCTGCGTATGTAATCAATGATCGGGAAAGTGCGAAGGGACTTGGTCCCTTCGCGCATCCCTGATCGATGCT
>CAIZHL010000034.1 GCA_903932755.1 uncultured beta proteobacterium | reverse complement strand
CGGCAGTAACTTCTGGCTCAAGGTATATCTGCCCAACATCAAGGACCTCGCGGTCGCGCCGGCACCTGAGGTCGTCATCGATCGTGTGCTTGATTCTGCTGGCATTGATCGTTACGACGCTGCCAACACATTCGAAACGGGTAGCGTTTTCCGGAGTGCGTCCCTGAGCTTGAAGGAGACTCCCGTGCCGCATTTCGATGGAATCCGTTCGGTGCGAGTTGTTGCCAATACAAAGGAGCAGTCGGTGCAGAAGGTCGAGGGCCGCATCCGCATCGTAATTCCGGTCAACGTCCAGGTCGCCGCCTTTGCCGTTGAAGAGGCAGGCAAAGTCAAGACCGTGCACGGCGCCACCCTGACGCTGAAATCGGTCAGTGGCAACGGCGTGGTCATGCATTACCGCGGCCCCTCGGCACAGTTGCTGACGCTGCGCGGCTTCGGCAAGGATGGCAAGCCGGTGGCCACCGAGTCGCGCCAAACGCTCCAGGAGAACCAGAATGTGGACGAAAGCTTCCAGACGCGCTTTCAAGGGCCGGTATCGAAAGTCGAGGCGGTGATTTCCGCCGGCATGGTGGAGCGCGAGTTCCCGTTCTCGCTGGCGCGTGGCATGACCGCCGGGGCACCGGCGACCGCGACGGCGGCAATCAAACCTGCCGCAACCGCTTCCGGCGCATCGGTGGCACCCTCGACGGTTCCACCCGAGGTAACTCCACCTTCTCCAGCCAAACCTGCGCCCGCTTCAGCCGCGCCGGCACCGACCTCGACCCCTGCATCCAGGCCGGAGAAGGCGGTCAAGGCGCCTCTCCAGCCCTCGTCGCCACCAGAGCCGCGCCAGACGGCGCCGAAGCCCGTGCCTGCATCGAATCCAATATCCAAACTCGGAACTAAACCGCAACCTGAGCTCAGGCCATGCATCATCAGGCCGGCGATGACCGATGCCGAGATAGATAACTGCAAGCGTACGCCCTAAGTGCCGCGGCAATGACGGATCGCGAAGCTCCACGCTCACCGGATAGTGATCACTACGCACTGCATTGCCGAAGTTCAGGCGGGAAGGTGGGCAGTTCCGATTGAATGACCGTTTCGGAGAAATTTCCCCAAATGAAGGTGAGCAATGGAGCGGTGCCGCGACTGTCCCTTGATGGCCGTCACGGCCTAAGCAAACCCCCAAGATACGCACGCCCATAACGCAAACTGGAGCCGCGGCTCCAGTTTTTACTTCAAGAGTCGGCGCCGACGAGACGCCGATTCCGGGCCTGGATCAGCCCAGCGCCTTCAGCGCCGCATCGTAGTTCGGCTCCTGCGCGATCTCCGGCACCATCTCGGCGTGGACCACCTTGTCGTTCTCGTCGACGACGACCACGGCGCGCACCGTGAGGCCGAGCAGTGGGCCTTCGGCGAAAGCGACACCCCAGGCCTTCATGAATTCAGGATTGCGGAAGGTCGACAGGTGGGAAACATTGGCGAGGCCTTCAAGGTCGCAGAAACGCTTGGCGGCGAAGGGAAGGTCGCCGGAGACGCAGAGCACGACGGTGTTGGCCAGCTTGCCGGCGGCCTCGTTGAACTTGCGGGTCGAGGTGGCGCAGGTCGGCGTATCGATGCTCGGGTAGATGTTGAAGACCTTGCGCTTGCCGGCGAAGTCCTTGAGCGAAACTTCCGCAAGGGCGCCGCTGGTCAGTTTGAAATCGGGGGCCTTGGCTCCGACAGCGGGCAGGTCGCCGTCGACGCGAAGGGGGGTGCCGCGCAGGGTTACGGTAGTGCTCATGGATAGCTCCTGTTCTGGGTGGGTTTAGGGAGAAAGATCTGGGTGAAAAGATTCTAGTGTATCCGTGTCAGCCCGGGAAGAACCGCCGTCGCGTTGCGCGTGGTCGCCGCGGCAACCTCCTCGACAGCGATGCCGCGCAGGCCGGCCAGCGTCAGGGCAATGCGCGGCAACTGATCCGGCGTGTTGCGGGCGCCGACTTTCCACTCGGGCGGAATGTCCGGCGCATCAGTTTCGAGCACGATGGCATCGAGCGGCAGGGTCGCGGCCAGTTTGCGGATGCGGTTGGCGCGGGGAAACGTCATGGCGCCGCCGAAACCGAGCTTGAAGCCTAGCTTGATGAATTCGTCGGCCTGCTGCCGGCTGCCATTGAAGGCATGCGCGATTCCGCCGGGCACCCGACACAGGCGCAAAGCCTTGAGCACCGGATCGATGGCGCGCCGCACGTGGAGCAATACCGGCAGATTGTTGTCGCGGGCTATCCGCAGCTGCGCGCTGAAATAGAGCTCCTGCTGTGCGTCATCGCGCGACTCGACGAAATGGTCGAGGCCGATTTCGCCCACCGCCAGGGGATGTTCGCGCCGCACGGTTTCGCGCAGGGCGTCGAGATCCTCTTCCCGGGCTCTGTCGACATACATCGGATGAATGCCGTAGGCCGCACGACAACCTTCATGTTCGCGGCAGACGGAAGCCACGGCGCCGAAGTTGGCGCGCTCCACCGCGGGCACCACGATCAGCCCGACACCCGCCAGCGCTGCCGCCGCGGCCACGGCGTCACGATCGCCATCAAACTCGGCGGCATCCAGATGACAGTGGGTGTCGACCAGCACCGCCTACTCCAACTCGTCGATCCAGGCCTGTTGTATCGCTTCGAGCTTCTTTTCGCCGCAGTGACTTTCGCTTTCCTCGAAGCCGGGCAAGGCCATGACCCAGGTCATCAAATCGACAAAGTTGATGCGGGTCGGATCGACGTCGGGATGGTCTTCGGAAAGCTGGATGGCAATTTCCAGGGAATCGGTCCACTTCATTTCTTCGAGTGTCCTTCCTTGACCATGTTGATGGTGTACTTCGGAATCTCGATCACCAGCGGCACCGTTCCGACCAGCGCCTGGCAGGAAAGCCGCGACTTCGGCTCCAGCCCCCAGGCCTTGTCGAGCAGGTCCTCTTCGAGTTCCTCCGCCTCGACGAGCGAGTCGAAGCCTTCGCGGACGACGACATGGCAGGTGGTGCAGGCGCAGGATTTCTCGCAGGCATGCTCGATGTCGATTTCGTTGCCGAGCAGCGCATCGCACACCGAAGTCCCCGGCGCGACGTCGATCACGGCGCCGTCAGGACACAACTCGACATGGGGAAGAACGATTATCTGGGTCATAGGGATATCTGGTCCACATTGCGGCCGGCGAGCGCACGCTGCACGCTCTGGTTCATGCGTCGCGCCGCGAATTCGTTGGTCGCGGCACTCAGGGTCTGCATCGCCTGGTCGATGGCGCGGCGGTCGTCGCCGATCATCACGGTTTGCAGCTTGGTTATCGAGGCATCGATATGGGTGCGCTCCCCGGGGGACAGCAGGTCGGCGGAATCCTCCAGGGCCGACTGCGTGGCCTCGATCAGGCGCTGCGCCTCCACCTGCGCCTCGCGCAGTGCACGGCGGAATGCGTCGTCGCCGGCATGGCTGAAACTGTCCTTGAGCATCGCGGCGATCTCGTCGTCGGACAGGCCGTAGGACGGCTTGACCTCGATGCGGGCCTCATGGCCGGTGGTCTGCTCGCGCGCCGTGACCGAAAGCAGGCCGTCGGCGTCGACCTGGAAAGTCACACGGATGCGCGCCGCGCCGGCCACCATGGGCGGAATGCCGCGCAGTTCGAAGCGCGCCAGGCTGCGGCAATCGGAAACCAGTTCACGTTCGCCCTGGACCACCTGGACCGACATCGCCGTCTGGCCGTCCTTGAAGGTGGTGAATTCCTGCGCCCGCGCGATCGGGATCGTCGAATTGCGCGGGATGACCTTCTCCACCAGGCCGCCCATGGTCTCCAGCCCTAGCGACAGAGGGATCACATCGAGCAGCAACCAGTCGTCGCCCGCGGCGCGATTGCCCGCCAGCAGGTTGGCCTGGGTTGCGGCGCCGAGCGCGACCACTTTATCGGGATCGAGGTTGTTGAGCGGTTCCTGCTTGAACAGTTCGGCCACGGCATGCTGGATCTGGGGGATCCGCGTCGAACCGCCGACCATGACCACGCCGCGTACGTCCGCCACGGTGAGCCCGGCATCGCGCAAGGCCTTCTTGGTCGGCACAATGGTTTTCTGCACCAGGGTGCGGGTGATTTCGCTGAACACTTCGGTGGTCAGCACCAGATCGACGTACTCATTGCTGCCGAGCTTTACCGTGATCGGCGCCCGGCCATGCTGCGACAGCTGTTCCTTGGCTTCACGGGCGCGCATTTGCAAGAGGCGCACGTCCTGCGGCGAGAGCGGCGCGAGCTTTGCCTGTTCGATGATCCAGCAGAACACGCGGTGGTCGAAGTCGTCGCCGCCCAGCGCCGAATCGCCACCCGTGGCCATGACCTCGAAAACGCCTTTCGACAGGCGCAGGATGGAAATGTCGAAGGTGCCGCCGCCGAGGTCGAACACGGCGTAGATGCCTTCGGCCGAATTGTCGAGGCCATAGGCGATCGCGGCGGCGGTCGGTTCGTTGAGCAGGCGCAGCACGTTGATGCCGGCCAGGCGCGCCGCGTCCTTGGTGGCCTGGCGCTGCGCGTCGTCGAAATAGGCCGGCACGGTGATCACGGCCCCGGTGAGTTCGCCGCCCAGCGACGCTTCGGCACGGTTGCGCACCGTCTTCAGGATCTCCGCCGAGATTTCGACCGGACTCTTGATGCCGGCGATGGTTTTCAGCTTGACCATGCCCTCGGTATCGACGAAATCGTAGGGCAGTGTTTCGATGTGGGCAATGTCGTGGCGGCCGCGCCCCATGAAGCGCTTGACCGAAACAATGGTGTTCTTCGGATCGATCGACTGCTTGGCTTCCGCGCCGTAACCCACCTCGACGCTGCCGTCGGCCGCATAGGCAACCACAGAAGGCAGCAGCGGCCGCCCCTGCACGTCGTTGAGCACCACGCTCATGCCGCTCCTGACCGAAGCGACCAGCGAATTGGTGGTGCCGAGGTCGATGCCGACGGCCAGACGATGCTCGTGGGGTGCCGCGGATTCTCCCGGCTCCGCGATTTGAAGAAGTGCCATAAGTGTTTTCTAAGCAGTGACGGCTTCGAGCGCGTCGTCGATTTCGTTCAGCAGTTTTTCCTGAAACATGAGCTGTCGTACCAGATTGCTCGCCGCGACCAGATCACGTTCGACATCAATCATAGCGGCCAGCCGCTCGTAGTCGGCCTTGATCTCGCCCAAAAGACGGACGCGAACCGCGTCCAGCGCGTCTTCGTCGGCCGCGGAGCGGGCATCTTCCACCGCTTCGCGCAATTCCATCTGGCTCATCAGGAATTCCGCAGGCATCGCCGTATTGCTTTCAATCTGCGGATCGTGGCCCAGCAGTTGCAGCAGGTAGCGCGCGCGCCGGCCCGGCGACTTCAGGGTCTGGTAGGCCTCGTTGATCCGCGTCGCCCACTGCATGGCAAGGCGCCGGTCAGCCTCCGTACCGTGCGCGTGCTTGTCCGGATGGACGCGCGACTGCACGG
>CAIZHL010000033.1 GCA_903932755.1 uncultured beta proteobacterium | reverse complement strand
TCGATCTCATCGATGCCCAGAGCAAACTCGCTGCTCCACGCAATAATATGCATTTGCCATCTCCTCGATGCTTGGCTCGCAGCACGTCGATGCTGCCTCAATCGCTGCTATTCTTGTCCGACCACGGCAATTCTGCGAAAGCAATCGCACGGATCGGGTGCTGCGCTGTTGCAAGCCTACTACGCGGCGCAGCAGCGGTCAAAGCCGCGGCTGGATGCATCAAACTCGAATACCTCCGCTACCTGGACCGGCGGGCCGAAGCCTGACTCCAGCTTTACCGAGCCGCGCCGAACACCCTGGATCGACCAACCTGATCAATCTCATCATCGACACGTGCAACACATGCTCGACATCCTCTACCGCGACGACTACCTGGTCGCCATCGCCAAGCCCGCCGGCCTGCTGGTCCATCGCAGCAACATCGACCGCCACGAAACACGCTTCGCCGTGCAATTGCTGCGCGATCAAATCGGTTGCCGGGTGCACCCGCTGCACCGTCTCGACAAGGGCACTTCCGGGGTGCTGCTGTTCGCCCTGGACGCCGCCAGCGCGCGCGCGGTCGGCGGGCAGTTCCAGCGCGACGAGGTGCAAAAGCGCTACGTCGCCGTGGTGCGCGGCTGGCCCGTTGGTGCCGGCGTGATCGACCACGCTCTGTCGCGCCAGTTCGACGACTACGGCCGCAAGTTCAGCGCCGACAGCCCGACCGAAGCGCAGCCGGCGGTGACGGAGTACCGCGTCCTGGCGACGGTCGAGTTGCCCGATGCGGTGGATCGCTACCCCACCTCACGCTACGCCCTGGTGGAACTGCAGCCACGAACCGGCCGCCAGCATCAATTGCGCCGCCACCTGAAGCACATCGCCCACCCCATCATCGGAGATGCCACCTGGGGCAAGGGCCTCCACAACCGCTACTTCCAGCAGCGCTTCGGCTGCGGTCGCTTGCTGCTGGCTTGTACCCGGATCGAGCTGCGGCATCCGCAGGATGGACGGCCCTTATCGATTGTGGCGCCCCTGGAGCCGAGCTTTGCCGGCGTCGTCAGTGCGCTGGGCTGGACCGGGACTCATGCCGATTTCCAGACTGTATCCGACTGACAGCAAAAAGTCGGCGCTGACGGGACGGCGACGCCGACCCCGCATGCGCGTAAGATGTCGCCCTTTTCCGCGCTTCCTGCCCTGACGCGAGCGCGGAACCCCTGACGGGAATCCCCAATGTCCGCTGTCCTCATCCCCCTGCTTGCTGCCGCGCTCGACGCGCGCGCCGAACTTCTGCCGTGCCTGCACGCCGAACAGACCGATGCCTACCGCCTGTTCCACGGCAGCGTCGAGGGCCATCCCGGCCTGACCATCGACCGCTATGGCGA
The DNA here is from genome assembly GCA_903932755.1 of uncultured beta proteobacterium. Classification (GTDB taxonomy): domain Bacteria; phylum Pseudomonadota; class Gammaproteobacteria; order Burkholderiales; family Rhodocyclaceae; genus Sulfuritalea. Next base: position 458 of record CAIZHL010000033.1, on the reverse strand, counting down.
ACTGCTGCTGGTGCAGTGCTTCCACAGCCCGCTGACGCCGGAAGACCTGGGCGCGATCGAGGCTTTCTACGCTGCCCGGCTGCCCGGCCTGACGCTGGTCTACAACGACCGCAGCCATGCCAATTCGCGTATCGGCAATCCGCTGCCGCCGGACCAGCTCGAAGCGGCGATGATGACGCGCGAGATGCACGAGATGGGCGTCACTTACCGCATCGCCGGGCGCCATGCCGGTCAGGACCCGTGGCTGTTCCTCGACCTGCGCGCCGCGCGGCGGCGGGTGATGCAGGAGGCGCCGGGCAAGTCGCTGCTGAATCTCTTCGCCTACACCGGCGGTGTCGGCATCGCCGCGGCAAAGGCCGGGGCGCGCTTCGTGGTCAATGTCGACTTCGCCGATTCGAGCATCATGATCGGCAAGGAAAATGTGCGCGTAAACGAATTGCCGGTGCGCCCGCGCTTCG
>CAIZHL010000032.1 GCA_903932755.1 uncultured beta proteobacterium | reverse complement strand
TATCGACCGAGTAGTTCTCGAAGGAGATCACGCGCACCGGGCAGGCGCCCATGCAGGTGCCGCAGCGGCGGCAGCGTTCCTCGTTGAACTTGGGGAAGCGCTTTTCGTCTTCGTCGATGGCGCCGAAGGGGCATTCGACCGTGCAGCGCTTGCACTGGGTGCAGCCTTCGAGGCGGGCGGTGGGAAATGACAGGTCGCCCGAACGCGGATGCGCGGCGCGGCCAAGGGACGCATTCTCGACCGCCTGGATCGCCTTCAGCGCGGCGCCGGTGGCGTCGTCAGTGGCCTGAAGGATGTCCATCGGCCTGCGCACCGGCCCGGCGGCATAGATGCCGGTGCGGCGCGTCTCGTAGGGGAAGCAGATGAAGTGCGAGTCGGCAAAGCCGTGCTTGAACTGCGGCACGTCCGGACCCTGGCGGTAGTTGAGATTGAGGATCGAAATCGTCTTCATCTCGTCGCGCTTGACCTTGGCCTCTTCGTTACCACCGTCGGCCGCCGTCACCACGGGGTTCCATGCTTCGAGGTCGACGCCGGCATTCGGCACCTGGCCGGTGGCGAGCACCACGAGGTCGGCGGCTATGGTGTTTTCTTCGTCGAGGATCAGGTCCTTGAAGCTCACTGCACAGCTGTCGCCGCCGGTGACCTTGCTCGCGGTGCCCTTGGTAAAGATCACGCCGCGTTCCTGCGCGCTGCGGTAGAAATCCTCGCCCATGCCCGGCACCCGCAGGTCCTGGTACATGACCACGGTGTCGATATCGGGGTTCTGGTCCTTGAAGTAGGTCGCCTGCTTGATGCTGGTGCCGCAGCAATGGCCGGAACAGTAGGACAGATGCGTGCCGCTCGCATCGCGCTGGCCGGCGCATTGCACGAACACGACGGACTTGATTTCCTTGCCGTCGGCACGCTTGATCGCGCCGCCGTTGGCTTGCCTGGCCAGCAATTCGAGTCCGGCCTGGTCGACCACGTTGGGCTGACCACCGCCGAGTTCCGGCAGCTTGGCGATATCGTAGCCAGTGAATCCGGAGGCTTGGACAATGGCGCCGACGGTGACTTCGCTGACGCCGCCGGATTCTTGCGCGACCTGGATCACGAAGCGGCCGGGCGCGCCCGAGGTGTCGGCGATGGTCGAGTTCAGGTGGACCGTGATCAGCGGCGTGGCGCCGATCCTGGCGACCATCTCTGCCACGCCGGCGTCCTGTGCGGCCGCATACGGCATCTTGAACGGCTGGCGCTTCCACAGTTGCGCTGCCATGCCACCCAGCGCGCCGGTCTTTTCGACCAGCACGGCTTCGTAGCCGGCTTCGGCGATTTCCAGTGCCGCGGTCATGCCGGACATGCCGCCGCCGACGATAAGGATGCGCTTCGAGGAGCTCTCCTTGACGTTGCCGGCCGGCTGTTTCATTTTTTTGACTTCGGCGCAGCCCATGCGCACGTAGTCGGCAGCCATCTCCTGGCGCACTTCGTCGTGCTCCTTGCCGGCGGCGACGACCCACAGCACGCCTTCGCGCAGGTTGGCGCGAGACATGGCGACGCCGTCGAACTGGAAGGCTTCGGTTTTGGCACGGCGCGAGCAGGCGGCGATGCAGACATGCGTGACCTGCTCGTTGGCGATGTCATCCCGGATGGTCTGCACGCCTTCGGCGTTGCACAGGAAGGGATGGCTCTTGACCAGCGCCATCTTGCCTTCCTTCTTGGCGATGTTCTCGAGCTGTCCGACCTTCATGGCCTCGCCGATGCCGCAGCCGGAGCAGATGTAGGCGGCGTACTTGGGTGTCACGGGTGTAGCCGGGGCGTTCATACGGCCTCCGTCGAAGCGGTTTTACGAATGACCTGGATCGCGTGCAGGCTGGCGGCGGTGGCACTTTGCACCGAGCGATTGACGTCGAGCGGGCTGGAGGCCGCGCCGGCGCCGAACATGCCGCCATCCTTGCTGCCTTCGATGAAGTTCGAAGAGTCGAGGATCACGTCGTCGGGCAGCTTTACGCCGGTGATCTCCGGCTCCATGCCGACGGCCAGCACGACCAGGTCGTGTTCCGTGGCGTAGCGATGGTAACCCTCGGTATCCACGCCGTGCAGGACCGGGTTGCCGTTCTCGGTGTTCTCGACGATCTTCGCCACCTTGCTCTTGACGAAGCTGACGGTCGCGTCTTTCTGCACCATCTGGTAGAAGTCCTCGAAGCGGTCGATGGCGCGGATGTCGATGTAGTAGATGGTCGACTTGCCCTGGTCGCCAAAGGCTTCTCGCACGTACTGCGTCTGCTTCAGCGAGGCCATGCAGCAAATGCGCGAGCAGTGGCGCAGGTGGTTCTCATCGCGCGAGCCGGCGCACTGGATGAAGGCGACATTCTTCGCCTCCTTGCCGTCGCCCGGGCGCAGGATCTTGCCGCCGGTAGGGCCCTGCGGATCGGCCAGGCGCTCGAATTCGAGGCTGGTGATCACATTGGGGAAGCGGTCGTAGCCGTAAGGCTGGATCTTGGCTGCGTCGTAG
>CAIZHL010000031.1 GCA_903932755.1 uncultured beta proteobacterium | reverse complement strand
CCACCTGATCCGCATCGACATGAGCGAGTTCATGGAGAAGCATTCCGTGGCCCGCCTGATCGGCGCGCCGCCGGGCTATGTCGGCTACGAGGAAGGCGGCCACCTGACCGAGCAGGTGCGGCGCAAGCCCTATTCGGTGATCCTCTTCGACGAAGTCGAAAAGGCTCACCCCGACGTGTTCAACGTGCTGCTGCAGGTGCTCGACGACGGCCGCATGACCGACGGCCAGGGCCGCACCGTGGACTTCAAGAACACCGTGATCGTCATGACCTCGAATCTGGGCAGCCAGATGATCCAGCAGATGGCCGGCTCGGATTACCAGGTGGTGAAGATGGCCGTCATGGGCGAGGTCAAGAGCCACTTCCGCCCGGAGTTCGTAAACCGCATCGACGAGATCGTGGTGTTCCATGCGCTCGACGAAAAGAACATCGCCGGCATCGCGAAGATCCAGCTCAAGTACCTGGAAAAGCGCATGGCCAAGCTCGACATGGCGCTCGAGGTTTCCGACGCGGCGCTGGCGCTGTTGGCCGAGGCCGGCTTCGATCCGGTGTTCGGCGCGCGGCCACTCAAGCGCGCGATTCAGGAGCGCATCGAGAATCCGCTGTCACGGCTGATCCTCGACGGCAGCTTCGGGCCGAAGGATCGGGTCAAGGTGGATGTCAGCAAGGGACAGCTGAGCTTCAAAAAGGTTTGAGGCCGGGTGCCACAGTTTCCGCCCTGGCGGGAATTGCGGCGGCCCCGCATCGCCCGCGGCTGAGCCCCGGCTGCAAGTTTCGCCGCGGCCTGCATGCGGGTGCCGGGGGGGATATCGGCTCCGGATTTCGGTTAGCATCGGCCGATGCCTGCCCCCACTCCCGTCCGTACCGATGCCGCGGTGATTGCGCTGGTCGGCATGGCCCACGCCACCTCGCACCTGTTCCATCTTTTGTTGCCTCCCTTGTTTCCGCTGCTGATGCCGGACTTCGGCTTCGGCTACACCGAGGCAGGTTTCCTGATGACCGTGTTCTTCGCGATTTCCGGCGTCGGCCAGGCCTTTGCCGGGATCGTCGTCGATCGTTACGGTGCGCGCCGCGTGCTGATGGCCGGGGTGGGCCTGCTGGCGGCCTCCGGCCTGGCGCTCTCGATGGCAGCCAGCTATCCGATGCTGCTGCTGGCCGTGGCCCTTGCCGGCAGCGGCAATGCGGTATTCCATCCGGCGGATTTTTCGCTGCTGAACAAGAAGGTGTCGCCGTCGCGGCTGGGTTACGCATTTTCCGTGCACGGGCTGTCGGGCAACCTGGGTTGGGCGCTCGGTGCGACGATTTCCGGCATGGCGCTGGCCTGGGCCGGCTGGCGCAGCGCCGGTCTTGCCGCGGCCCTTGCCGCCGCGTGCTGCGTGGCGGCGCTGCATATGGCGCGGCGCCTGCTGGATGACGACGTGAAAAAAGTCGGCGCTGGCGACACGGCGGCGGGAAGCACCTTCGCCTTCCTCGGCGCGCCGGTGATCTGGCTCGCCTTCCTGTTCTTTCT
>CAIZHL010000030.1 GCA_903932755.1 uncultured beta proteobacterium | reverse complement strand
GACGGCGCCGGCGACTACGTCTATCTGGCGCCCAACCGGGTCAACCTGTCGATGACGCAGGAGCGCCACCCGGAAGTGAAGTTCCTCGAAACCCGCGAAATCCATTGACCGGGCTGGATGGCGCGGCCGGCGGACAACCGGCTGCGGCTTACCGGCTCAGGGTCTTGTCTGCACGCAGGCGCTCGACGACGAGATCCACGAAACTGCGCACCTTGGTCGCGCCGTGCCGGCCCTCGCGATGAATTACGTGGATGGGCAAGACGGCCCCCTCGCAGTCGTCGAGCACCGTCTTCAATTCCCCTGAGGCAAGTTGCGGTGCCACTTGGTATGACAGCAGGCGCGTCAGTCCGAAGCCTTGCCGGGCCGCCTCCAGCGCACTTTCATTGGTATTGACCTGGATGCGCGGTTGCAGCTTGATCGCCACCTTGCGTTCTCCGTCGCCAAAACTCCATTCCGTGGTCGGCGAAATTCCGCTGGCGGCGATCAGCCGGTGCTGTTGCAAATCCTCCGGAGTCTTCGGCGCGCCAAACTGCGCGAGGTAGGACGGCGCCCCGACCACGACGCGCCGCACGCGGCCGACGCGAATGGCGCGCAGCGACGAATCGGGAAGCAGCCCGATGCGGATGCCGACGTCGATGCCTTCATCTACCATATTCACCACGCGGTCCACAAACAGCGCGGAGACGGTGGTCTGCGCGAACTGTGTCTGGTATTCGGTGACCACCGGCATCACGTAGAGCTTGCCGAACAGTACGGGCGCCGTCACGGCCAGCAGGCCGCGCGGCGTGGCATTGCTGCCCGCCGCAGCGGCATCCGCCTCGTCGAAGTCGGCCATGATCCGCCGCGCATCCTCGAGGTAGCGGGCCCCGGCCTCGGTGACCCGGACCATGCGCGTCGTGCGCGTCAGCAAGCGGACCCCGAGCCGATCTTCGAGCGCCGATACCGCGCGCGTCACGGCCGGCGGCGACATGTTCAGGCGCCGTGCCGCAGCCGCAAAGCCCTCCATCTCGGCCACGGCAACAAAGACATTCATGAGGTGGTATCGATCCATATTTATTCCATTTAGTGGAACTATGACTTTCATTCTATAGGTATTCTTATTTTCTGTGAGGTTAGGCAAAGTGGCAACCGTTCGCAGACGAACACCTAGCACCCCTAAACTCACACAGGAGAAACATCATGGCCCGCATCAATCTAGTTACCAACGAGTCCGCCAACGCCGAGCAGAAGGCCTTGCTCGATGCCATCCAGTCGCAACTGGGCATGGTTCCCAACTTCCTCAAAGTCTTTGCCAACTCGCCGGAGGCGCTCAAGGCTTTCCTCGGCCTGCATGGCATCGCCAACGCCGGTTCGCTCGACCCGCAGACCCGCGAGCGCATCGCCCTGGCACTGGCGCAGCAGAATTCCTGCGAGTACTGCCTGTCCGCGCATTCCGCGATCGGGCGCAAGGCAGGGCTGACCAATGCCGAGATCGAAGCCAACCGCGCCGGCACCAGCCAGGACACCAAGGCCGCCGTCGCCGTCAAGTTCGCCCGCTCGCTGGTGGAGCACACCGGTGAAGTCACCACCGCCGAACTGCTGGAGATGCGCAATGCCGGCTACAGCGAAGCCGACATCGTCGAGGTCATCACCCATGTCGGCATGAACATCCTGACCAACATCCTCGGCAAGGCGGGAAGGGTAGACATCGATTTCCCGAAAGTCGAACTCAAGCTCGCAGCCTGATATCAATCGTCGTCCGGGGCGAGGCTGCGGCCTTGCCCCGCGTTTTGGAGAAAACCATGGCCAGCGCATTCGCCCGCATCGCCTTCACCCCCAACGTCCGTTCCGCGCAAACCCGGATGGGCAGCCGCGAAGGCTACCGGCAACTGGAAACCGGCGAAGACGAGGTCGCCGCCCTCGGGCCGATGGAAGTCGAATTCATCGCCGAACGCGACAGCCTCTATCAAGGCACCGTCGGCGAGTCCGGCTGGCCCTACGTACAGCACCGCGGCGGCCCGCCCGGCTTTCTCAAGGTGATCGATGACCGCACCCTCGGCTATGCCGACTTCAGCGGCAATCGCCAGTACCTGTCGGTCGGCAACCTGGCCGGCGACGACCGCGTCAGCCTGTTCCTGATGGATTACGCACAGCAGCGCCGGCTCAAGATCTGGGGCCGCGCCCGGCTGGT
>CAIZHL010000029.1 GCA_903932755.1 uncultured beta proteobacterium | reverse complement strand
GGTTGGCATAGTTGTCGATGAAGGTCGGGTCGTAGCTGTCGTCCGGCGAGAAGATCGAGAACACCATCATGAAGCTCGACGACTTCTTGTCCACGGTGACGCCCTGCTGCACCACGGACTGCGGCAGCTGCGCCATGGCCTGACTGACGCGGTTCTGCACGTTGACCTGGTTGATGTCGGTATTGGTGCCCGGGGCGAACACCACGCTCAAAGTCAGGTTGCCGGAAGACGAACTGGCCGACTGGAAGTACAGCAGGTTGTCCACGCCGTTGATCTGCGCCTCCAGCGGCGCGGCGACGGTGTTGGCGATGACCTCGGCGGTGGCGCCGGGATAGCGCGCGCTGACCTGGATCTGCGGCGGCGCCATGTCGGGATACTGCTCGATCGGCGCGACGGACAGCGACACCGCGCCGGCCAGCACGATCAAGAGCGAGATGACCGAGGACAGGATCGGTCGGGCGATGAAAAAATGCGTGAACATGCTCGGGCCCGTCCCTTAGCGCGCGGGAGCGGCCGGTTTTTCTGCGGCTGCGGGCTTCTCCGCGAGTTTGTCCGCCGGTCTTTCGGCGGCCTTTGCCCCCGGCTTTTCAGCCGGTTTTTCAGTGCCCTTTTCAGCGCCCTTCTCCGTGCCCTTTTCCGCCGCCGCCTCGCGCTTTTCGGCAGGAACCGGCGTTACCGGCATGTTGGGCGCGAGCCGGGCGAAGCCGTCGACGATGACCCGATCGCCGGCCTTGAGACCCTGGTCGATCAGGATTTCCTTGTCACCGAAATACGGGCCGACCACCACCGGGCGGATCTCCGCCTCGTTCTTCGCATTCGCCAGCACCACGAAGTGCCCGCGCGCGCCCTGCTGCACCGCGAGTTGCGGCAGCACCACAGCGGCGGGACGGATGGTGCCGTGGAGGTTCACCGTAAGGAACATGCCGGGGCGCAGTTCCTTGGCGGGATTGGGCACCGCGGCCCGCACCATGAAGGAACCGGTGTCCTGGCTGAAAGACGGGTCGGCGAAGTTGATCTTGCCGCGATGCGGATAGGAACGGTTGCCGGGCAACACCAGCTCGACCTCATAGTTCTGCTCGGACGGCACCACCAGCAGTTTTTTCGCGATCTTTTCGCGGTAGGACTCGATCTGGTTCTGCGAAATGCTGAAGGTGACCCAGATCGGATCGAGCGCGGCGACGTAGGTCAGGCGCGCGGTTTCCGCCGCCGCGCCGACATAGGCGCCCTCGCGCTGCAGGGCGCGCCCGGTCGAGCCGCTGAGCGGCGAGCGGACGGTGGTGTAGTCGAGGTTGAGCTGGGCCTCCTGCACCTTGGCCTGGGCCGAATGCACGGCGGCGCTGGCCATCTCGAAATCGCCCGTGGCGCGGTCGAGGTCGGCCTGCGACAGGGCGTTCTGCTCGGCCAGCGGCTTGACGCGCTTGAGTGTCGCCGTCGAGGTGGTCAGGCGCGCCTGCTGCGCGGCCAGTTCGCCCTGCGCCGCGTCAAGCTGCGCCTTGAATGGCTTCGGATCGATCTGGAACAGCACCTGCCCTTCCTTGACGAAGCTGCCCTCGCTGTAGGCGATGCGGTCGAGGAAGCCGGCGACGCGGGCGACGATCTCCACCTGGCGCGAACTCTCGGTCTGGGCGACGAAGGTCGACACCTGCGGCACGTCGCGCGGCGCCACGGTGATGAAGCCCACCTCGGGCGCCTGCTTCGGCGCCGCCTGCTTCGGGTCGGAACAGGCGCCAAGCAGGGATGCGGCGGCAAGCAGGAAGGGAATCGCGATCTGGTGCGGACCGGGCATGAACGAAGTCCTTGAAGTGGGCGGGTGCGGGCTTGCGGCTCAATCGAATACTTGTCATTCCGGCGTAAGCCGGAATCCAGTAACGGGCGGCTGAAAACCCCTGGATTCCGGGTCAAGCCCGGAATGACGAAGCGAAGAGGTCGGAAATGCGGCATTCCGTTGCGGATCGCTGACGTTCACTATCAATCAAAAGCGCGTGAGAAAAAAGTTCCCGTAGGGACGCAGAGCGCTGGCGCTGGCGCTACGGCGACCGGGGCCCCGATTCCGGATTGCCGGCCGCATTTGTCGCCCTATTCTTCCATGGAATTGAGGCCGTAGACCGCGATCAGCACGTCGCTGGGCTTGAAGGGCGCGAACCAGCGATCGAAGACCGAGGCGATGGCACCCGAGCGGTAGGTCACCGCCAGGGCGCGATTGACGGCCAGGCGGAAGTCGGGATCGCCGCGGCGCAGGGCGAAGGCATAGGGCTCCAGCGAGAAATCCTGGTCCAGCAGGGCGAAGCGGGTACGCGAGGAATCGCGCGCGACGAGGCCGACCAGCACGATCCGGTCGCCTGCGAGGGCCTGCACCTTGCCGTCTTCCAGGGCCTTGAAGGCATCCTCGCGATCCTTGAACGGCACGACTTCGGCGGCGATCTTGGCGCTGGCCAGGGCCTCGGTCACACGCCTTTCGGTGGTGGTTCCGGCGACGACGGAAAGTTTCTTGCCGGCCAGGTCGGCCGCCTTCTTCACCCCGCCGTCGGCGCGCACCAGCAAGGCGCCGGTCTGGAGGAAGGTGACGGTGCTGAAATCGACTTTTTCCTGGCGCTTGAGCGTGTTGGTGGTGACGCCGCACTCCATGTCGGCCTTGCCCTCCGCCACCATCGCCAGGCGCTCGGGCGTGGTGCCGGCGACCCAGTTGATTTTCAGCGCGTCGAGCCCGAGCTGCCGCTGGATCTGCGCCACGATGCCTTCGCAGAGGCTGATCGAGAAACCCGCCGGACTGAAGGTCTTGGTGTCGTCGAAGGAAAACGGCGCCGCGTTCTGCGCGTAGGCGAGCGTGATCGACTTGGACGACTTGATCTTGGCCAGGGTGTTGGGTGCATCGGCGGCATGGGCGGCAACGGCAAAGCTCGCCAGCATGGCGAGGGTGAGGAATTTTTTCATCTTGTATCCCGGAAGGTTGTATGGGGTGGCATCAAGGCGGATGGCGCGAGCCGATAGTGGCCGCCGCAAATCGCGCGGCAATTCTACTTTGGAAATAGTCGGAATCGATTCAGGCCAAAGGCCGTGCTGACGGCACGGTATTGGCTGCCGGCTCAGGTTCCGGCACCAGCCGCACCGGCAGCGGCGAGCTCGCATCGAGGTGGACGTCGCGCTGCGCGTAAGGGATCGCGATCCCCTGCGCGGCGAAGCCGGATTCGATCATCGCCCGCAGGTCGCTGGCGACCTGGCGCGCCGGCGTGCCGGCACGGACATCGAGCCAGTAGTAGAGCGAGAAGACCATCGCGTCGCCGGCAAAGTCCTCGAACAGGACTTCCGGGGCCGGATTCTTCAGCACCTTGCCGTGGCGTCCGGCGATTTCCTCGAGCAGCTGCGTCACCGTGCGCACCGGCGAGCCGTAGGCGACGCCGACCTTGACGTTGAAGCGCACGCGGCCGCTGGTGTAGGTCCAGTTGGTCAGGTTCTGCTCGATGAAGGTACTGTTGGGGATGATGGTCTCGATGCCGTTCACGTCGGTGATGGTCGAGGCGCGCAGGCCGATGTTGGTGACGTTGCCGCGGATGCCGCCGACC
>CAIZHL010000028.1 GCA_903932755.1 uncultured beta proteobacterium | reverse complement strand
GTCATCGACACGGAAACCTTGTCGAGCGGAATGCCGTCGAACAGGATCTTCATGTCCTCAACGGAATCGATCGCCACGCCGGCCTTGCCGACGTCGCCGGTGACGCGCGGATGGTCCGAATCGTAGCCGCGATGGGTGGCGAGGTCGAAGGCGACCGAGACGCCCTGGCCGCCGGCTGCCAAGGCCTGGCGATAGAAGGCGTTCGACGCTTCGGCGGTAGAGAAGCCTGCGTACTGGCGGATGGTCCACGGCCGCACCGCGTACATCGTGGCCTGCGGCCCGCGCAGGAAAGGCGCGAAGCCGGGCAAGGTGTCGGCGTAGGGCAGGCCCTCGACATCGGCCTTGGTGTACAGCGGCTTGACGGTGAGGCCTTCCGGCGTCACCCAGTTCAGTTTGGAGACGTCGCCGCCGGGCGCCGACTTGGCGGCGGCCTTGGTCCAGGCGTCGATCGAGGGAATGCTGACTTCGGGGGCCTTGCTCATGTCTCTTCCTTTTAGTTACGGCCGCTGCGCTTAGCGCCGATGATGCCGGCGCTGGCCTCCACTGAAACTTCGCTTTTAAGGCTGACGCTTGACTTCCTGACGAAAACGCATGATACTGCATTCATAATTATGAATGCAAGACCCTCTTCCAGAATACTTGCCGCACCCGCACTCTACGAGCAGGTCGCGGAACGCTTGCGCAACCGCATTTTCGCGCATGAGATCCCTCAAGGGGGCTGGATCGACGAGCAGGCGCTTGCCGTGGAATATGGCATCAGCCGCACGCCCCTGCGTGAAGCACTGAAAGTGCTGGCTGCCGAAGGCCTGGTGGTGCTCAAGCCGCGCCGCGGCTGCTACGTCACCGAGCTTTCGGAGCAGGACATCGACGAGGTCTTTCCGGTCATGGCCATTCTGGAAGGTCGGGTCGCCGAACTGGCAGCGCGCCGTGCCACCACCGCCGACTTTTCGCGTCTCGCCGCCATTCATGAGGAACTCGGAAAGCACGCCGCCGCCAACAATGCCGACCGGTTTTTCGAGGCCAACCAGCGCTTCCACAACGCCTTGCAGGAAATCGCCGGCAACCGCTATCTCGCCCAACTGATAGACGATGCGCGCAAGCTCATCAAGCTGACCCGCCGCGATTCGCTGCGACTCGAAGGTCGCCTGAAGCAGTCGCTGCAGGAACACTGCGAGATCCTCGAAGCCCTGCGCGCAAAGGATTCGGGGCGGGCGCGGCAGGCCATGCACGACCACTTGCTGTCCGGGCGCGCGGCGCTGGCACGGCTTGCGAAAACCGGTTGATAAGCCTGAACGACATCCTGCGGGCGCCAAAGGAGTGAATGCTGATGGAGCGCCGTGTAGTGGCAGAGGACGATGAGTTGTTGCGCCAGGTATTGCGCATAACGCCGGAACCCTTCGTCTATTTCGACGAGTTCCAGGTGCATCGCGTCCTGACCAGGGACCCGGCCGAATACCTCGGTTTTCTGCACGGCCAGCTCGGCAACATCGCCAGAGGCGAAGCAAAGCTCGAACTTCCGCCAAAACAGATTTTCAACGACCCGCTCGACGACGCCGATTTTCGCGTCATGCCCTGCGTGGTGCGCATGGGTGGAGCAGCCTGCAAGACCGTCAAGATCATCGGAACCAACACGCTGCAAGAAAGGATTCCGGATCAGATTACCGTCGGCAAGGCGTTTGTCATCGATTCCCGGGAAAACTTCATCAGCCATATTTTTGAGGCCTGCCTGCTGTCTTCGGCACGTACCGGAGCCTGCGCGGCGCTGGCAATAAAGCTGCTGGCGCCGGCTCGCAACACGCTGACCGTGATCGGGGCCGGACGTGTCGGCTACTATGCCGCGCTCTATACGGCATCACTGGGCGATGTCGAGGTCATCCGTATCGCGGACGCTGACCATGAGCGCGCCGCCCGAACTGCGGCCCTGCTCGCCGTCCAGCTTTGCCGACCGCGCGTCGAGGCAGTCTCACTGGAATCCCTTCCCGATACGGACATTGCGATCCTTGCCACGACCAGCCGGGAACCGCTTTGCCGGCCACAGGGATGGGGGGCCGGCTTGATCATCAGCCTGGGTGCCGATACCGACAATCAGCGCGAATTGGCGCCGGAATGGGTCGATCGCGCCGATATTTTTGTGGACACAGTGGATTCCGCGCGCTTCGGCGATCTGGCGGCGTGGCTAAAAGCGGGATTGATAGCGCAGGAAACGCTCGTCGATCTTTTCGACGTGCTGCGCCAAGGCAACTTGCCCCACTCATCACGGCCCCGGGTGTTTATATCGACCGGGTCCGCATTATTTGACAACCTGACCATCGCCTACATCCTGGGCCAGGTTGCACGCCAGAACCTCGGCGTTAGCGCGACACCTCCGAAATAAAGTCCTCGAACTTGCTATTCGGTTTGCGCTCGATTTCGTCCAACTGGACGAAGTCGATCCGGAAAGGGTAGCGCAAATACTCGTGAAGCATGGCGGCAAGCTGCTGCTTCTCGTCGGCGGTCACAGGCCTGTCGGCCACAAATCGGGCCTCGATGCTTGCGAGGTCGCGCTGGACAAGCTGAAACTGGCGCACCGGTGCGATTGGCAACCAGCCCTCTGCAGGAAAACTCGGCCAATGTTGCCGCCCGTCGGGAAGAGTCAGCATGTTCCGTTGCCGGCCCATGATCCGCCTCAGCACCGGCAGGCCGCGCCCGCATGGGCACGGATCACCCACCTCCGCGTAATCACCGATCTGATAACGGATCAAAGGCATGGCGAAATTGTGCAAAGTCGTAAGCACTACCCTTCCGATCTCACCCGAAGAACACGGCCTGCCTGCTCCATCGAGTACTTCGACCAGCAGGCTCTCGGCCTGGACATGGTAGTGCTCATGCGCCGGACACTGCAGGGCAATATATCCAACCTCCTCGGCGCTATAGACATCGGTCAGGGTCGCCCCCCAGGCCTCGAGACAAGCCTCCCGCAAACCCGGCATCAGCGTCTCGCCAAATGTACGTACCTGTCGCAAATGCGGCACCCTGATTCCGGTCTCCAGGCAGCGTTTCGCCAAAGCCAGGATATTGGACGGATGACTGAGCAGGTAGTCCGGGTTCTGCTTCCGCAGCCATTCGGCTTGCGCTGCAATATCGGTGCGGATGTTCAGCGTAGCGCAGGATCCGGTGTCGAATACTTCGTTGGTGGCAGGCCCCCATCCAGCCCCCTCGGCCTCGTTGACGGTAGTGCGGATGACTGCGAGCTTCCCGCCGAGATCGCGCTGGTGCCAGAGGTGATCGCGTAGCGTAAAGGCGCGCCAGAAGAGTTCGGCAATCTCGGTCTTGCTGAATCGTATCGGACTGCCGGTCGACCCCGATGTGGCGTAGTCGAAAACCCGGCCATGGTCAGGCGGCAACTGCCTGCTGCGCAGCGCATCGCCAAAATGCTGGATATGCTCCCGCTGCAGCAGGGGAACCTGCGCCCACGACTCCGGGCTCACACCGTCCGCATCGTCGTACCCGGACGTCCGGAAGTGTTCGCCATAGAACGGAACGGAGCGGACGGCGTGGGCAAGCAGATTTGCAGCCTGCCGAACCTGTTGTTGCCGAAGAACCTCGGGTTGCCACCATTGGCTCTGCGTAAACTGGAACTGCATCGCGAGCAACAGGGAAGCCCGCGGACCCGGTATCGCCGGCCAGTCGACCCCACGCACCAAAGTTCGCGCTATTGCCGGCGCGTTACCGTCCGAGACGTCTTGCATCATGTTCCCAAGGCCAGCGAAGGTTAGTCGGCTTAGGGTCGCATAATCCTTTCAGGTCCGCGATGCGTGTGGCCAGTGGAATGTCCCGTTCTCCCGCCGGTTCCGGCAGGTGGATCACCACCTTCGCCGGCAGCAGGCCGTTGGCCAGCGCGCAGTCGAACAGATCGGAAACCATGTTGCTGGCGCCGAAGATCACCAGAGACGGCGCGGCGGGATGTGAAACGGGCGACTCCATGACGACATACCGGGGCATTGAACAAACCGATTCTGCCACGGGCGACGACCCGACGTAAGCCGGTGAACCGGACCGCCCGCAGCAGCGGCCTTTCGCGCCGTGTCGCCAGCGCCGACTTTTGCATGCGCTGCACCGGGAACCGGAGCGGCCGGATAAAATGCCGGCATGCCCGCAGCAACCCTGCCATCCGCCGAATCCGGCGACATCCGCCCCCTGCTGAGCTCCGAGCTTCCGGACTGGAACGGGGGCAACGACGCGCCTTTCCCTGTCGTCGGCATGCTCGTCGGCGAAGGCATCGGTGCAGAGGTGGTGGGCGCCGCCTGCGACGTCCTCGACCACATTCGCGAGAAAACGGGACGGCGGATTGATGTCAGCTTCGGCGGCAAGATCGGCCGGCTGGCGCAAGCGGAATGCGGGGCGGCGCTATCGGTCGGCGTCATCAACTTCTGCGAATCGGTCTTTGCCGCAGGCGGCGCAATATTCTGCGGGCCGGGCGGCGGGCGATTCGTCTACGACCTGCGGGCGCACTTCGCCCTCTATTGCAAGCTGACCCCCGTACGTCACCTAGCTGCGATCGATGATGCGTCGATCCTGCGGCCGGAGCGGCTCGATGGGGTGGATTTGATCGTGGTGCGCGAAAACGCCGGGGGTTTTTACTTCGGACGATCCGAGATACGCCCCGGCGAGGATCGCACGGCCATCCAGGACTGTGCTTACCGCGACAGCGAGGTGCAACGGATCCTGCGTCCCGCACTCGAACTGGCGCGCCGCCGGCGCGGCCGCCTCGCGCTTGCGGTGAAACCCGACGGCATCCCGGCCATCAGCGCGCTGTGGACAGAAAACCTCGAACAACTGGCGGCCGGCAGCGGTGTCGCGTGGCAGGTGCTCGAAGTCGACAATGCCGCCTACCAGCTGATCGCCAATCCGCGCGAACTGGACATCGTCGTCGCACCCAACATGTTCGGCGACGTGCTGTCCGATGCCGCCAGCGTGCTGCTCGGTTCGCGCGGCCTGTCCTTCTCCGGTAACTTCGGCCCGAAGCGGCGCGCCGTCTATCAAACCGGTCATGGCGCGGCACAGGACCTGGCGGGGCTCGATCGCGCCAATCCGGTCGGACAGATCTTTTCCCTGGCCATGATGCTGCGCGAAAGCTTCGGCTGGCAACGCGAGGCCGCTGCCTTAGAAACGGCGACGTCTGCGGTGCTCGGTCAAGGCTGGCGCACGCCGGACATCGCATCGGCAACGTCCCGTATCATCGGTACCCGGGAACTCGGCCGGCGCATCGCCGACGCTGTCACGGATCTGCTTTGACCACCTCGACCATGAAGCCGGCGCTGCTTCTCGTCGATGTGCAGAACGACTACCTGGCCCGTCCCGGGTTGCATCCCGGGGCCGATCCGCTGATCGCAGAAATCGCGACGCTGCTGGGCGCATTCCGCGGCGAATCGCTGCCGGTGATCCATGTCCGCACCTTGATAGCGGAAGACGGCACGGACAGCATGCCGCATTGGCAGCGACGGGGAATCCGGCAATGCGTGCGTGGCACGCCCGGAGCCATGCCGCCGCAATCGCTGGCTGCCGTCGACGGCGAAGAAGTCGTGGACAAACGCTTTTTCAGCGGTTTCGAATCCGGCCGGCTCGATGCACTGCTGCGGACGCACGAGGTCGATACCCTCGTCGTGGCCGGCCTGTACACCCACGGCTGCATCCGCGCGACGGTGACGGACGCCTACCAGAAAGGCTATGCGGTCATCGTCGCTGCAGACGGCATCGCGTCCGACGATCCGCAACACGCGCTGGCCTCGCGCCAGTGGCTGGAAGAGCGTGCTGCCCGATTTCTCGCGAGCGACGCGATACTCGCGGCGCTTGGCCTGGTGCAGCCCACGGCAAGTGCCGGCTGCGGCGAACTCATGCCTGCCGGGCATGCCGCGGGGCTATGGATGGACGCACCCGAGCTGCCGCTCTGGAACCACTTCGACCCCTGCTGTTCGACCCGGGTGCTGGCCCGTGTGCCGCTTGCCGATTCCGCGCTGATCGACAGGGCCGTGGCCGGCGCGCGGCACGCCGGCCACGCCTGGTCCGCGACACCGGCGGCCGAACGTGCCCTGCTGCTTGACGCCTGGGCCCGGGTCATCGAACAAAACCGCGAGGCATGGGCCGGGATGCTCGCGCGACAACTGGGCAAGCCGATCACCGATGCGCGCGAAGAGATGGATCGCGCGGTCGCGCATGTCAGGATCGCCGCGCAGCTGGTCGACAGCCTGGACGAAAGCCACGGCAAGGGGTTGCTGACGCGGCACTGCGCGCGTGGCGTTGTCGCCGTGATCACGCCGTGGAACAATCCGGTGGCGCTGCCCGTGGCGAAGATCGCCTCGGCACTGGTCTTCGGCAACAGCGTGGTCTGGAAACCGGCCCTGCCGGCGCCTGAGGTGGCGCGATCCATCGTCGCCAGCCTGGCCGCAGCCGGCATTCCGCCTGCGCTGCTGTCGATGGTCTGCGGCGACGCCGGCACGGCGCAAACGCTGATGGCCCACCCCGGCATCGCCGCCGTCACCCTGACCGGATCCCAGCGGGCCGGCAACGACGCGGCGCTGCTCTGCGCGCGCCGGGGCACCCCGCTGCAAGCCGAACTCGGCGGCAACAACGCCGCCATCGTCATGGCCGATGCCGATCTCGACATGGCGGCACGTGCGCTCGCCACATCGGCCTTCGGCTTTGCCGGACAGCGCTGCACCGCCACGCGGCGCATCATCGTCGAAGGCTCCGTGCGCAAGCGCTTCACCGAAACTCTGCTGCGAGAGATCGCCGGTTTGCGGGTCGGCGATCCGCTCGACCCGGAGACACAGGTCGGTCCGCTGGTGTCCGCAGCGCGGCGCGAGGAAGTCAAGGCAGCCGTCGAGAGGGCGTTGGCGATCGACGGCGGACAGCTTCTGTGCGGCGGCGCCGTGCCGCGTGAATTCGAGCAGGGCAGCTGGTATCTGCCCACCTTGGTCGACAACCTGGCGCCGGATGCCGCCCTCGTCCAGCAGGAGACCTTCGGCCCGGTTGCGGTGATCCAGGCGGCCAATGACTTCGACGATGCGATCCGGCTCTGCAACGGCGTCTCCCAGGGTCTCGTGGCCAGCTTCTTCAGCCGCGATACCGTCTTGCAACAGCATTTCCTTGCGGATGCCGAGGCCGGCATCCTGCGCCTGAACCCTTCCGCCTTTCCGGTTGCGGCGGATGCACCCTTCGGCGGCTGGAAGTCCTCGGGCATGGGTCCGCCGGAACACGGACGCTGGGACCGCGAGTTTTTTGCGCGGCCCCAGGCCATCTACGGTGAATTGCCATGAAGCAGCCGGACGTGTGGGCGCAGTTCGCGCGGACCATCATGACGACCGGCAAACGCCCACATTTCGCGCCGAGCGAAGAAATTGTCGTCATCATGCGCGAACGGTTGGCCGCCTTCGTTGCCGAACGCGGCAGCGGATGCCTCGCGGTGATTCTCGGCGCCACCCCGGAGCTGGCCGACATCGCTCTGGCGGCCGGTTGTCGCGTGGTCCGCATCGACTCCAACCCTGCCATGTTCGAGGCTGCGGCGGGCAGGCAAGCCGTGGCCGACCGGACCAGGGAAACCATCCTTATCGGCGACTGGCTGCGCATGGAGGAGATCCGCGATGGCGAGGCCGGCATCGTCTTCGGCGACTCGTCACTCAACAACGTACGGCACGGCGACATGTCGCAGCAGCTCGCCGAACTGGCGCGCATCACGCGTCCTGGCAGCATGCTGGCGTTGCGGCAGATCATGCTGCCGGAGCAGCCGCAGCCGGACTATGACTTCGCCGCGGCGCTTGCCGCATTCCGCGCCGGCAGGATCACGGCGGACGATTTCCATCGCCGGCTGCGCTTCTACGCCTTCAATGCCGGCGCCTACGATCCGGTACTGCGAATACTCGATGCGAGCCGCGTCTTTGCCGAAATTCGGCGCAAGCATGAAGAAGGCTCACTGACCGAGGACGAGTTCGCTTTCCTCATGACCCGCCGCTCGGAGATCAGGCACACGGTCTATGGCATGGCCGAGCAGCAGCGCCTGTTCAAATCCCTGGGAACTTGCGAGACTATTCCGGCCGGACTTGCCGACTCGGCGCGGGACCTGTTCAAGATTTTCGTGATCCGCGTCGGCCAGGAGCGCCCATGACACCCGACCTGAACTACCGCTCCGCCCTTCCCGGACTAACCTGGCCGGCCTTCCCAGCGCCGGGAGCGGCCAACAAGCTGGCCTTGCTGTTCCAGATCGAGCAGAACCAGTGGCGCACTGCGCAGCAAATCGAGGCAGCGCAATTCGAACAGGTTCGCAAGCTGTTCGCGTTCGCCGCCCGGACGGTTCCACTTTACCGGGAACAACTGGGTGGTCGTTTCCCCGCCGCAGATATTTCCCCACAATCCTGGTGCGAAATTCCCGTCCTGACCCGCAAGGCCTTGCACGCCCTTCCCTCAGCTATCCGCAGCGAACAAATCCCGAAAGAACACGGGCAAAACTTCCCGATCAGCACCTCCGGCTCCACCGGTATGGTCGTCGAACTGCTCGGCACCGACCTCACCAGGCTGTTCTGGCAGGTGTTCTGCCTGCGCGACCATCTCTGGCATCGCCGCGACCTGCGGCAGACGCTGTGCACCATCCGCTACCACCGTGACCCCGCCATCAAGGGACCGGCCGGCGTGTCGGCCCCCGGATGGGGGCCGGCCACGGATGACATCGCGCTAACCGGTGGGTCATTCAACTATCACATCACGCTTCCGGTTGACGATCTGGCAGAACGGCTGCGCGTCGATCGCCCCGGCTATCTGCTGAGTCACCCGAGCGTGATCATGGGTCTGGCGCAGCATTGCCTGGCCCATCGAATCGCACTGCCGCAGCTGAAAGAAGTGCGCACGCTGGGAGAAACCCCGGACGACTCGCTGCGCGATCTCTGCCGCGCAGCCTGGGGCGTGCCCGTCGTCGACATGTATACCTGCCAGGAGGCCGGCTATCTTGCCCTGCAATGCCCGGAACACCCGCATTACCATGTGCAGGCGGAAAACGCCTTGGTCGAAGTTGTTGATGACGCCGGTCGGCCCTGCGGCCCCGGCGAGGTCGGCCGCGTCCTTGTCACCAGCCTCAACAACTTCGCCACCCCGCTGATCCGCTATGAACTGGGCGACTATGCCGAGGTCGGCGCGCCATGTCCCTGCGGACGCGGGCTGCCGGTCCTCAAGCGCATCATGGGACGTTACCGCAACCTGCTGACCCTTCCCGACGGTACGCGGAGCTGGCCGCGGCTAGGCTACGAAACCAGCCTGCAGTCCATCGCCCCGATCGAACTCATGCAGATGATCCAGACCGCCGCCGAGAAAATCCGGGTGCGTCTGGTAATGGAGCGTGCGCTCGACACTGCGGAAACGGAGCGCCTGACCGCCTTCATCCAGAAAAATCTCGGCTACCCCTTTCGCCTGAGCTTCGACTACGTCGACACGATCCGCAATCCGTCGAACGCCAAGCTCGAGCAGTTCATTTCCCTGATCGAGCCGCAAGGCCGCCCGGGCTAGCGCCGCAGGACAGCCGAACCGCTGCAGCGTGACTGCAGCGGTTCAGGTTGCTCACACTCCGTTGCTGCGCAGCCAAGCCAGCAATCGCTTCCACCCATCTTCGGCCGGTTCCTTGCGATAGGTCGGCCGGTAGTCGGCGTGGAAGGCGTGCGGCGCGCCGTCGTAGACGTGGATCTGCGACTTGCTGCCGGCCTTGGCCAGCGCATCCTTCATCAACTCGACATCTTCTATCAGGATGCCCTGATCGGCGCTTCCGTACAACCCCAGCACCGGTGCCTTGAACTCGCCGGCCAGATCGAGCGGATACTTCGGCGTGCGGTCGTTGACCTCGCCGTCGACACGGCCGTACCACGCCACACCGGCCTTGAGCGCGGGGTTGTGGGCGGCATACAGCCAGGTCTGGCGCCCGCCCCAGCAAAATCCGGTGATGCCCAGCCGCGCAGTGTCGCCGCCATTCTTTGCCGCCCAGGCAACGCAGGCATCGAGGTCCTTTGCCACGCCGGAATCGGGCGCCTTGGAAACCACGGCCGAGTAAAGATCGGCAACGCTGGCGTACTTGCGCGGGTCGCCATAACGGGCGAACAGTTCCGGGGCGATCGCCAGGTAGCCCTCCTTGGCGAGGCGCCGGCAGACGTCGGCGATGTATTCATGCACGCCGAAAATTTCGGAGACCACCAACACCACCGGCAGGCCGGTCTTGCCCGCCGGCATGGCGCGGTAGGCGACCATCTCGCCGTCGGCGACCGGCACCTTGACCTCGCCGGCGGTCAGACCTTCCGTGCCGGTCTTGATCGGGCTCTGCGCGGCGCTGGGTTGCACCGACAGGGCAAAACCGGCGCCTAGCGCGGTGACGATGAAACCGCGCCGGTTAACTTGGGTTGCCGGCAGCAGGCTGTCGAACTCGGCCTGTTCGTCGCTCTTCCTGGCTACCTTCGTTTCGCTGGTGTTCATCCGTATCTCCTCTTTCATGTTTTGGGAACCCGTAAAATACCCCGACACGCACAACAGATCAACGAGGACACCATGAGCACGCCGCCGATCAGTCGTTACCCCGTCCCGAAACTTGAAGACCTGCCCGAGGACATCCGCGCCCGCATCCTCGAAGTGCAGGAAAAATCCGGCTTCATCCCCAATGTCTTCCTCGCTTTGGCGCACCGGCCCGCCGAATGGCGCGCCTTCTTCGCCTACCATGATGCGCTGATGGAGAAGGACAGCGGCCTGACCAAGGCCGAGCGCGAAATGATCGTGGTCGCTACCTCGAATGCCAACGGCTGCCAGTACTGCGTCGTGGCCCACGGCGCCATCCTGCGCATCCGCGCAAAAAATCCTCTGGTCGCCGACCAGGTCGCCGTCAACCACCGCAAGGCCGACATCACGCCGCGGCAAAAGGCCATGCTCGATTTTGCGATGAAGGTCGCACTCGATTCCGCCGCCATCGGCGACGCAGATTTCGATGCCCTGCACGGACATGGCTTCACTGACGAAGACATCTGGGACATCGGCGCCGTGGCGGCTTTCTTCGGCCTCAGCAACCGCATGGCCAACATGACCGCGATGCGCGCGAACGACGAGTTCTACCTGATGGGGCGCGTGGCGAAGGCCAAACAGGATTGACGGCGCGGCGGGCGATTTTCTGCAGCGCCGCCGCCAACACTCCCGCCGGTGGTCTGCTTCGCAAATACTGAACCGTTCGGGTATCAGGATTCGACCGTGGGCGGTCTTCTCAAGGCGTGGCTATAGCCCTGCTTTGAGGGTTTTTATGTGGCCAGCCTTGCTGTAGTCAAGCAACAGTTGATCAGCCGTGATCAACGTCGACCCGAGATGTCGGGTTGTGGCTGCAATCAGGCGATCCGCCGGATCGGAATGAATTTTTCCGGGCAGGCGTGTGCTTGCAACAGCGACCTCCGGAGAAACGGGTTCCAGACGAAACCCCGGCAAGGACAGCGCGACCTGGACCCATTCGCCGACATCGCGGTCGAGGACAAGCCGTCCTTTGCTGACCAGCATGGCGACCTCCCAGGGAGAAATGGCCGACACCAGCACTGCTTCGTCCGCCAGCGAGCGCTGGATCGCCTTGCGCGCCTTGGGGCCAAGTCGCTCGCTGCCATTGAGCAGCCATACCCAGACATGGGTATCCAGCAGCACCAGGCTCACCTGGCCGCATCCCATTCGACGTCGATGGGGGCGACGATATCGGTCTCATTCAGAACGCTTCCCGCCAGGGCGCCGAACAATTCGATGTCCGGGGGCATGGGCACCAGTTTGGCAACCGGTTTCCCGCGCTTGGTAATGATCAGCGGCTCACGATGCGCTGCGACAGCATCGAGAAGTTGCAGGCACTTCGCCTTGAAATCACCTGCGCCAATGCTGGCTTCCATCGCAATGCTCCTATGGTCATGTGCTATGGTCGTATTGTAGCGCACCCACAGCAAAAACCAGAAATCCCGCGTATGGAACTGCTATAGGGCAAGCACTGCCTCAGGGACGAACCATCAGCACGTTGCAGCGGCTGCTGGCGGTGTTGTACCGGAATGAGGGCTTGGCGTACTGCTCGAACAGGTCGGGCGGCAGGATGGTTTCGCGCGGCTCGGGGCTGACCTTTTTCCGCACCTTGTGCAGGTCGACCAGACCGAGGCCTTCGTCGTAGTCGGGCGTATCGAAGTCGAGGTTGTCGTAATCGTGGGGGTAGGCTTCCTCGCCGAGGAACTGGTAGATCAGCGGGATCACGTGCGCCGGCCGCTGCACCAGCAGGTCGTAATCGACCACCAGCATGGCGCGCCCCTCTTTGCTGTAACAGGCTTCCTTGAGTCCGGAATACGCCAGGCCCACCAGGCGGTTGCGCTGGGCCAGCGTCTCGGTGCGGGTGAACACCGTGCTGCGTTCGGCGTCGTTGCCAAAGAGCGCGGTGTTCTCATAGGGGTGCTTGCGATACAGGCGTTCGATGCTGTCCATCACCCAGGCCACATTGCGCACGCAGGCGATCACCCGGGCCTGGGGAAACAGGTCGAGCAATGCCGGCAGGCGCGCGGTCCATGAGCGGTTGGTGTCGAACACCACCGACTTTTCGGGCGGCAGGTCGGCGTAATACGCCTCGAACAGACCATGCCGCAGTCGACGGCGCTGGGCGATGTTCACCCGGGCTGATCATTCACTGCCAACGCTGACCTGCGCAACCAGCGACGAGAAGAACGCCGCCAGCGGGCTGCTGACGCCGGCATGAAAGCGCGAGTTCTGGCTCAGGATCGCCGACAGCAGGGTCGACCCCGAGCGGGGCAAACCGGAGATGAAATGGAAGGCTGCATGTCAGAAGTCGGCGCTGGCGGTACGGCGCCCGCTTTGCGGAACCGGGATTCGGCTGCGGCCGCGCGGCCTTTGCCAGCCTGCGATTCCCCGTCGGGGGCAGGCTACATCTTGCAATCGGCGTCGTCGCCCTTGCCGATGCCCTTGCCGCCACCCTTGTTCTTCGAGATCGAACTCGGCATGGTGACCGGGACGCCCTGTCCCGGCGGCACAACGGCCGGCGGGGTGCCGGGACTGGCGACAAAGCCGAACTGCCCGGCTGTAAGCTGTACCGAGCCGGCGCCGTTGCTGATGGTGATGACGCCGTTGGTCACGTCCACATGCAGGCCATTGGGGGGCGGCGTGCCGCTGGTGGTTTGCACGCTGCCGCAGTCGCTCTGGCACAGCAGGGCGCCGAAATGGGTGCCGCGGATGCCGATGGTCGCCGTTTCGGTGGCGAAAGTCACCTTCTCGCGGTTGCGCTTGCCGATCAGGCCGGTCACCGCACGCAGGCCACCCTTGAACATGCT
Source organism: uncultured beta proteobacterium (assembly GCA_903932755.1). Lineage (GTDB taxonomy): Bacteria > Pseudomonadota > Gammaproteobacteria > Burkholderiales > Rhodocyclaceae > Sulfuritalea. The sequence continues at coordinate 3,013 of CAIZHL010000028.1, read as the reverse complement.
GAGGACGACGCTGTCGCCTTCGGGCCTGGCGGCGTTGTAGGCGTAGCTCTCGATCTTGAGCTGGGTGCCGGGACGCAACACCACTTCGCCGCCGTCGACGAACTTGATGCGGGCGTAGGTTTCCGCCTGGGTGCTGAGCGTGTCGCCTTCGGCAACATCCGACTTGACGGCGAGCAGCTTGCTCGTGCCGTCCGCCTTCTTCGCCGACAGCGTGCCTGACAGGTGCGTGATCTGCCCCGCCGTGGCGGCGTAGGCGGCCGGGATGCAGAGACAGCCCGCGGCCGTGACCGCGAGCAGCGCCCGCATCACGCCGGATTGCGGCTTAAACGCTGCACTGGGCAACTTTTTTCTTGCTGGACTTTTCATTTTGTTCCCCGTCTTCATCGCCGAAACCATCGTTTCCCGCTTGCTCTTTTTCATCCTTCAGCGCCTTGCACTGGGCCGAATCCGGAGCGCTGGCACAGGGATCAGCCCCGTTTTTCATCATATCCAATGCTGGAAGCGGCGGTTTGCACAGATCCGGACTGCTGGCGCAGGGATCAAAGACAAAATTGTTGGCGTAGGTAATCAACAGACCGGAGTTCAGGACTGCCGGCGTATCGTGGCCGAAGACGAAGAAGCCGCTTTCGAAAGGCAGCGAGGTCGTCGTCGCCGTACCGTCGATCATGATGCCGCCACTGCTGCGGGTGAGGAAGTCGATGTAGATTGTTGTCGGGGCGCCCGCGAGCACGTAGCCTCCGTTGCTGAGCGAAATCGTCGAGCCGGGACCCGTGAGGGTCAGATTGACGTCATTGCCGGCATAAAAATGCGCCCCGCCTTCGCCGCCATCGGCGGTGATGTTGCCGGCGATGATGGTCAGGTCGCGGCCGGCATTCAATTCGCCGCCGTAAGAATTGTGCACCGTTCCGGCCAGGATATCGAGGTCGCGGCCGGCATTTACGCTACCACCCTTGTTGATCAATGCGCCGGCGATCAGTTGCACATCGTTCCAGTCGCCGGAGGAGATACGACCGTTACCCGTGATGGTGAGAGTGCTGCCCGCGACCAGCGTCAGGCTGCTTTGGGAGCCGCCGTTGCCGTAAATGTAGTCAGCCAGCCAGAAATTGCGGCCGGCGGAGACAATCGCGCTGCCGTCGGTATCCAGCGTGTAATTGGCATCGTAACTCCAGTTCACATCGCGCCCGGCATAAAGCTGGATGCCGCCGTAGTGGGCGGCAGTGAAGGACTGGTAGCCATCGATGTTGATGTCCCGCGTGGCGCTGAAATAAACGCTGTTGCGACTGTACGCCTTATCCTCGATTTCGATGTAGCCCGGCGCATCTCCCGCAACCCGCAGCGAGATACCGCCATAGCTCGCGCTGTTGCCCACTGTCGCATTAAGTGTTGAAACACCACCGTCGCTGTTGTCGACATCGGCGCTGATGGCGAGACCGGTGGACAGACCGCCGTAAGCACTTGTCAGGTTGATCGTGTTGGCCTTCAGATTGACCGTACTGCCGTTGCCGTCGAGGATCGCCCCGCCGGCATTAACATCGATCGTGCCGTCTCCGGCATCCAGCCAACCCAGGGTGATGCTGTTGCCGGCGTTGTAGGTGGTAAGGTGAATCGACCCGCCGCCCCCATACGAGCCGTCGCCGTCGCCACCGTCGCCACCGGCCCCACCGTGCGCTTTGACGGTACCGACGGTAATCTGCCCCGATGACGCCTCGATGTGAACTGAGCCGCCGTTACCACCGTTACCACCATAGAAGGAGAAGTCGTCTCCACCGCGACCGCCAATAGCATTGATGGTCGAGATATCGATTTTGCCGCTATAGGATTTTACGTTCACGCTGCCGGCAGTGCCGCCGCTCGAGCCTTCGCCGCCGTCGTAGCCAGTCGTTATCAAACTGCCGACCGTGATGTTGTTCCTGGCCTTGAGTGTAATGTTGCCGCCGACGGTGGAGAAGGTGGCGCCGGAGGCGTTGATGGCGCCGGGGCCGGCGCCGACCCCTGGCGTAACCGTATTGCCATCCCACGCGGCAACCAGTGTGATGGCGCCGCTGCTGTCATTCGCAAGCGTAATGCTTTCCGCCTTGATATCGCGGTGCGCCAGCAGCGACAGGCTGCTTGAACTGTTGTAGTACGAATGACTGTTGATCAGCGTTATGTTGCCAGAACCACCCGTCCCGGAAGTGGTGATGGCGACGTTGCCCATGTCGAGTTGGTCATCGATGGTGTCCCAACTCAGGTAGGACCCGTCGGCGATATCCGCTCCACTGAAAACGTTGGGGATCCCACCGCTGAACGTTGCCCCACCGTAGTTGTCGGCGCTATTGCCAATGGTGATATCGGCGGGATCGAGCAGCAGCGTGCCCGCCTTGCCGAATGGTGCGCGGCGGTCGACACTGGCCTGGAAATCGAGGTAGCGCTTGCCCGAGACTTCGACGAAGCCGCCATCGCCGCCACTGGCGCCGCCACGGGCCGAAATATTGCCGTAGGCCCGCGTGACGTCATCCGCCCAGACGATCACCGTACCGCCATCGCCGACTTTTCCGGCATCGGCCTTGAGGCTGGCGTTGGGGCCGAACCAGGTGATGCTGGCGTTCTGGATGTCCGGGTTCTTGCCCTGAAAGTCGCCGCCGACCATGATGCGGCCGCCGCCATTCACACCGCTGGCGTCGATTTCTGCGTTGTCCATGACCGCGACGCGATTGCCGAGCACTTCGACGCGACCGCCCCGGGTGCCGGTGGTGACGATGCGGCCGTTGCCGTCGACGTAGGCGTCCTGGCTGGCCTTGAGGAAGACGCGGCCGCCCTCTTCGACGACACTGCTGGCATTCAGCATGCCGCTGTTCCGGACGATGACGCCGGCGATGCCGATACGCCCGGCTTCGGCGGTGATGGTGCCGAGGTTGGTGGCGTTGCCTTCCGCCCCGGTGATGTCGACCTTGACGCCGGGGGTGGCGCTGTCCACCAGGCTGACGGTGGCGCCGGCGGCCAGTATGGTTTCGCCTTTCGGCGTGGTGATGAT
>CAIZHL010000027.1 GCA_903932755.1 uncultured beta proteobacterium | reverse complement strand
CCGGTAAGATCCCAACCGAAAAAAATGGCGATTATGCTTTCCTCCTGCACATTGTAAAATGTTTAAAAAGCACTGGTAAAGGTGCCTGCATCCTGCCCCACGGCGTTTTGTTCCGTGGCAGCAGTCCCATGCGGCGCAGGCGGCTCATGGCGCGCGACACCGTCTCTTCGGTGAGGTTGGTGATCACCGCCATGTCGCGCAGTTCGGGAATGGTGATTTCCCTGCGGCCTTCGTCGCAGTAGCGCGCCAGCAGCAGGCACAGCTGGCGCACGCGCTCGAAGGCCTCGCCGGCGCGCAGGGCCAGCGCATCGGCGGCGCGGCGCTCCGCGGCAGCCAGCGTCTGCAGCAGGTTTTCGCCGGAGAGCGCCTTGTCGGCGGCGAGCCAGGGCTCCAGTTCGCAGTCGCCGATGGCGTACGCGGCAAAGCTGTAGGTGCCGAACAGCAGCGTTTCGGCGCCGATGACGTCACCGCGCAAGGCCAGCCCGGCGTAGTCGCTGCCCGATGAGGTGATGCGGTCAAGCCGCACCGCGCCGCTTTTGACGCGCCAGGCGATGCCTTCGCTGCCGGCGGCGTAAATGCGTTCGCCGATGGGAATCCTGCGCAATTGAACGCTTGGCAGCGTGCTCGCCGCTGCCGGTGTTGCCATGAGTGTTTGCATGATCCTGCTCCTCGTAAGCCGTCGATGTGCCCGGCGTCTGTCGGGCACGACTGTGTCCGCCGCAGCGGCGGCGGAATGCGGAGGTTCAGGCGTGGGGCGGTCCGCGCGGCGGATGGGACAGCCACGCAGGGGCAAAGGGCGAAAGGAGGGGAGCGGCGGCAAGGACGCCGCGAAAAGTCGGCGCCGGCGGCACGCCGAGCACTGCATCGGCCAGCAACAGCGGCGCGCCGGCGGCGCACAAGGTGCAGCAATCCTGATGGCCGGCATCGGGCATGTCGGCGGGCAGCGAGGTCCGGCCCGACTGCGACGGCAGCGAGAACTTGCCGACACCCTTGCTGGTGCAGATCTCCACCTGGAAGCCGCCGTCGGCAGCAACGCGCGGCATGAGCCCGCTGCCGCCCATGGCCTGCAGCGCCATGGCGAACAGCCCGACGGCGAGGAGCCAGGCGGGCGAATGGCGCAGCGGACGGAAACGGGCGAGTCGGCGCATAGGCCGCGTATACTAGTACAAGCTCGCCGCATGCGGGATTGATCAAACTCAAGTTTGGAGCACCATGCCTTCCGGTACCCTGTTCATCGTCGCGGCGCCCTCAGGCGCCGGCAAGACCACTCTGGTCGGCCGGCTGCTGGCGGACGACCCGCAGGTGCAGCACTCGATTTCCTTCACCACGCGCGCGCCGCGCAGCGGCGAACAGAACGGCCGCGAATACCATTTCATCGACGTGCAGCAGTTCCTTGCCATGCGCGAGCGCGGCGAATTCGCCGAATGGGCCGAGGTGCACGACAATTTCTACGGCACCTCGCGCCTGTGGCTGGAGCAGCGCATGAAGGAAGGCTGCGACATGATGCTGGAAATCGACTGGCAGGGCGCGCAGCAGATGCGGCGCCAGTTTCCCGAGGCCGTCAGCATATTCATCCTGCCGCCGTCGGTCGCCGAACTGGAAAACCGGTTGCGCCGGCGCGGCGCCGACAGCGAAGATGTCATCGCGCGCCGGGTGGCCGGCGCCCTGGGTGAAATGCGTCACGTGGGCGAGTTCGATTTTGTTATAATCAACAAAGACTTGGATGTGGCGCTCGGCGAGCTCAAAGCCGCCGTGCGTGCTTCGCGTCTGCGCTTCTCGCGTCAGCGCGCCCGTCATCCCGACGTATTCCGTTTTCTTGATCAGGACTGAACCCCATGGCCCGTGTCACCATCGATGATTGCATCAAGCTCATTCCCAACCGCTTCAACCTCACCCTGGCGGCCACCTACCGTGCCCGCCAGCTGACGCTGGGCAGCACCCCGCTGGTCGATCCCGGCCGCGACAAGCCGACAGTCATTGCCCTGCGCGAAATTGCTGCAGGCAAAGTTGGCGTCGAAATCCTCAACCGCAGCAGCACGTAAGACCATGCGCACGGGGTGAAACGTGACGCTGGCCGTTCCCCCCCCTGCGGCATTTCATGACATCGACCCCGGCGTGGTGCCGGGCGCGCTTGACGAATCGCCGCTGATTTCGGCGGACATGCATCCGCCGGTCGATCTCGCCGAAGACCT
>CAIZHL010000026.1 GCA_903932755.1 uncultured beta proteobacterium | reverse complement strand
GCGGGACAGGATGATGATTTCTATGTGCGCAACCTGTCCGAAATCCTTCAGGCCCAGGAGGCCTCGTCCAAGGTCATGTCCCTGCTGCTGGCCGCCGTCGCCTCGGTTTCGCTGCTGGTGGGCGGCATCGGCATCATGAACATCATGCTGGTCTCGGTCACCGAGCGCACGCGCGAGATCGGCCTGCGCATGGCCGTCGGCGCCCGCGGCCGCGACATCCTGACCCAGTTCCTGGTCGAAGCGGTGACCCTGTCCCTGATCGGCGGCGCCATCGGCATCCTGCTCGGCGTCGGCGGCGCAACGGCGATTGCCGAACTCGCCGGCTGGCGCACCGAGCTTTCCGGCGGCTCGATCGTGCTCGCCGCGGGCTTCGCCGGCGCGATCGGGATATTCTTTGGCTACTATCCGGCGAAGAAGGCCTCGCGCCTGCTGCCCATCGAAGCCTTGCGCTATGAGTGAGCGGAGAATCCATGGCTGAAGAAGTCGAACTCAAGCTGGCCCTGGCGGAAGACCATCAGGCGCGCTTCCTGCGGCACCCGCTGCTGAAGCAGGCGCTCGCGCGCCATGTCGAGACCCTGGACAACATCTATTACGACACGGCGGATCTTTCCCTGCGACGCCGCGGCATCGGCCTGCGCCTGCGCCGCAAGGGTCGCCTCTGGCTGCAAACCGTCAAGCAGGCGGGTGCGTCGCACGCCGGCCTTTCGAGCCGGCCCGAGTGGGAGGGTCCCTACAGCGGGCATTTCGATTTCTCGGAAATTGACGACCCGACCGTGCGCGAGTGGCTGCAGCGGCCCAAGCTGCTGACGCGCATCGTGCCGATCTGCGAAACGCGTTTCCGCCGCATCACCTGGACGTTTGCCGCAGCCCCCGGCACCGTGCTGCTGACGCTGGATCGCGGCTGGATCATCGCCAACGGCTGCCGCGAGGCGATCTCCGAAGTGGAACTGGAGCTTGCCGGGGCGCCGGTCCATGCCATCTTCGCGCTCGCCGCGCAACTCGCCCAGCGCGTCGCGCTGACGCCGTCGGTGCTGTCCAAGGCCGAGCGCGGCTACCGCCTGCACCTCGGCACGCCGCGGACCCCGATCAAGGCCGCAACGGTCGCCCTCTCGGCGGCACTGCCGCCCTTCGAGGCCTTCCGCCGCATCGCCCTGTCCTGCCTCGAACACCTGCAGCAGAACCACCACGGCGCCCTGAACAGCGACGATCCGGAATACATACACCAGATGCGCGTCGCCACGCGGCGGCTGCGCGCCGCCCTGCGACTGTTCGCGCCGGTCCTGCCCGCAGGCCTTGCCGATTCCCTGCGCCTGCCCTTCGCCGCCCTGATGACCTGCCTCGGCCGCGCGCGCGACCTCGACGTGCTGCTGGCCGAAATTGCCAATCCGGTGCTGACCGCGCTGCCCAACGAGCCCCGGCTGCCGGCGCTGGCCGGCGACATCACCAATCGCCGCTATGCTGCCCGCGCGGAGGCGCTGGCCCTGCTTGCGGCGCCCGACTATGGACGCACGCTGCTGTCGGCGCTCGAATCCCTGCACCCTGTGCCGGCGGTCGACAGCCTCGAAATTCCGCTGCAAAGTTTCGCCACCGGGCGCCTGCGCCGCCTGCGCAAGAAACTGCGGCGGCTGGCGGCGGCTGCTGAACTCGATGATCCGGTATCGCTGCACGCCCTGCGCATCGGCGTCAAGCGCCTGCGCTATGCGCTGGAGTTCTTTGCGCCCCTGGCGCCCGCGGGCGCCTTCGCCCGGGCTTTGCAGCGACTTGCCGCGCTGCAGGACACGCTGGGCCAGCTCAACGACCTGGCCAATGCCGGCGCCCTGCTGATGGACTGCGCCGGCGACGATCCCCGCCTGCGCGAGGCCGTGACGCTGATCGGCGGCTGGCACGGTCCGCGCTACGCCGCCCTGCTCGAAAGCGTCACGCCCGAACTGGGTCGCCTGGCCCGGCTGCGGCTGCCGCCGTTTGCTGCCGCTTAATCCGGATGCAACAAGCGCATGGGATGATCACCGGCACAAAGGAGATGCAACAATGGAATTGATACTCTGGCGCCATGCCGAAGCCGAAGAAGGCGACGGCAACATTCCGGATTCCAAGCGGCGCCTTACCGCGCGCGGCCAGAAACAGGCGAAAAAGGTTGCGCTCTGGCTGCAACGCAACCTGCCGCGCAAACGGACTGTTCTCGTCAGCCCCGCCGAACGCACCCAGCAAACCGCCCATGCGCTCGAGTTGCCGTATGAGATCGAGCCGCAGCTCGGCCTCGGCGCTTCCGCCAAAGACCTGCTCAAAGCCGCCGGCTGGCCCGACCGGGGTGGCGCGGTGCTGATCATCGGGCACCAACCGACCCTGGGACGCGTGGCCGCGCTTCTGCTCGGCGGCGAGGAGGCCGACTGGCCGGTCAAGAAGGGCGGAATCTGGTGGTTTGCCAGCCGGGAACGCGACGGCGGAACGCAAACTGTCCTGCGCGCGGTGTTCAATCCGGATTTCGCCTGATTTCGCAAAGCCGCAGCCGGTGGCGGGCGTGATACCGGTTGCGGAAACCGGCATCTTTTGATATTTTAGACATCGATATATCAACCGGGCTGCGCACCCCAGCGCCATATTCCAATGTCAAAAAAATCCGCTGCTGCCACCGACACCGAAACGCGCGCGACTTCGGACCATGCACCCGACTTGCGACTTTGGCTGCGGACACTGGCCTGCACCAACCTGATCGAGAACCACATCCGCTCGCGCTTGCGCTCCGATTTCGGCATCACGCTGCCGCGCTTCGATCTCATGGCGCAGCTGGAGCGCTCCCCGCAAGGCCTGAAGATGGGCGAACTCTCCAAGCGCATGATGGTGACCGGCGGCAACGTGACCGGAATTACCGATCAGCTGGTCGCCGAAAAACTGGTGGTGCGCGAAGACAGCCCCAACGACCGCCGCGCCTATATCGTCAAGCTTACGCCGGAAGGGCGCCGCAGCTTCCGCAAGATGGCCGAAGCCCACGAAACCTGGGTGGTCGACCTGTTCGCCGGCATGGACGACAAGCAGCGCAGCCAGCTGTACGACTTGCTGGCCGCCCTCAAGTCGAGCGCGTCAAAGGTGGCTGGAAAAAAATAGTC
>CAIZHL010000025.1 GCA_903932755.1 uncultured beta proteobacterium | reverse complement strand
TCCACCGGCAGGCCGCGCTTGAGCCAGCCCGGGCCGGCGGCGCTGCCGGCCATGCCTTCCTTGACGTTGTACACCTGAGTGAAACCCTGGCTTTGCAGGTAGCGCTGCACCTGCGTGGTGCGGTTGCCGGTGCGGCAGATCAGCGCGATGGGCGCATTCTTGTCGCCCTTCACTTTCTCCAGAAGGGCGTTGGTGAAGCCCGGCGCACCTTGCGGATGCAGCATGTTGATCAGGCTGGCGCCCTTGGCGACGCCGGTTTCCTTCCATTCCGGCGGGGTACGGATGTCGATCAGGGTGATCTTGCCGGCGGCCACGGCGGCCGCCGCATCGGGCGCCGCCATGTCCGGCGTGGCATGGACGAATCCGGTCGCCAGCAGGGCAAGGGCAAAAGTCAGGTGACGCACTATTGAAACAGACACGGGTATTTCCTCTCAACAGATCTATTGGCTGGCGAACTGCGACCGGGCGCGCGGCGATTGGTTCAGCGCGGCTTCATCCGGCGCTGGGCGAATCCTCGCGGCGCGAGGTGGCGATGACGAATCCGTCCGGGCTGAAATGCACGTGGAACCAGGCGCGATTGCCGGGCAGCGCCGGCTCGATGCGCCAGTCCCAGACCACTTCGGGCTTGCGCGGAAACTCCGTTTCGGTGGCCGGCCGGCCCAGCAGGCGGCGCACCCGTTCCCCGCTCCAGCCTGCTTCGATGCGGGCAAAGTTTTCTTCCGTCAGCGCCTGCCCGACTTTTTGCAGAATGCCGCCGGCATCCAGCGTCAGCATCCAGCAGCGCGTGCCTTCCGGGCCGCGCGGATATTCCCAGGTCGCGCCGCCGTCCTCCAGCGGCCACTCCGCCGCCGGTGCGCCGAGCCGCTCGCGCACCTCGCGCGCGGTGGCGCTGCCCGGTTTCAGCGCGCGAAAATGCATGGCGTCGGCGCCGTAAAAGCCGACTGCGGCGGCCAGCGCGGCCAGTGTGCGCGACAGGGGATTCATGCCGCGACTATACCGGAGCGACCTCGGGCGGCCGCCGCCCTGGGCTAGAATCGGGCCTCATCGAAAGGAACGCCATGGAACACCTGACCCCAAAGGACGCCGCCCGGTTTCTGCACGACAACCCCAAGGCGCTGTTCATCGACTGCCGCAGCGAGATGGAATTCCTTTTCGTCGGCCATCCGGCGGGTGCGCTTCACGTGTCGTGGAACGACGGCCCCGACTGGGACGTCAATCCGCATTTCGTCGGCGAAGTGAAAAAGTTCGCCGGTCATGCCCATGACCGCCCGGTGGTGCTGATCTGCCGCAGCGGCAACCGCTCGGTCGACGCCGGCAATGCGCTGGAAGCCGCCGGTTTCACCAGCGTGTTCAACGTGCTGCACGGCTTCGAAGGCGAACTCGACGACGTCCACCATCGCGGCTCGATGAACGGCTGGCGCTTCGAAGGCCTGCCCTGGGAACAGTGCTGAGGCCGCGCCGCGCGCGGCCCCAACGCGCATCACCGGCGCGGCAAGCCCGCTAGCTGCCGCGCGAGTCCGCCGGCTGCGGCTCCGCTTCCGCGCCCACCACCGCGGCCGCCGCCGCCTTCAGAGCCGCCGCCCGCGACCGGGTCAGGGCATCGAACTCGGTGAGCGCGCTGTTCAGGCTGAGCATTTCCTCGCAGAGGAAGTCCATCTGGTCCCGCATCATCTTCGCGATCGCCGCAAAAGCCAGCTGCGGCGAACCGGCGCGGCGGATCTCGAAATCGATTTCGCGCTGCAGGCTGTGGCCCAGGCGGCGATGCTCGGCGGACGAGCCGGCCAGAAAAGCCGCGATGGCCTCCTGGCGGCGGGCCTCGAAGGCCTCGGGAGAAAGCTTCGCCAATTGCGCCCAATCCTGAAAATCGAAGTCGGTATCCATTTGCAGGCCTCCTTTACGGAAATCGTGCATGCCGGTGTCCTTACATGATTCCGCTGCCGTGGAACGGATCACCGGGCAACGCAAACAGAATATCAATTAATAGTGGATTAAACCAGTCAAGTTTCAACTACATTTTGCGCCTGTGGTTTTCTTGAGCAAGCGCGGCGGCGCGACGGCTTCGGCGCAAAGCGGGCGCGTCCGTTAAGATTCGGCGATGAATTTATCCTCCAGGCTGCAAACCCTGCTCCCCAAAAAGCGCTGGCAACGCCTGTCGCTCGAGGCGGCGCTGATCGTCGCCGTCATTCTCGGCGCGCAGTACTGGCAGACGCGCGGCCTGCCCGAGGGCGCGGCGCCGCCGCTGGTGGGCGTGCTCACCGATGGACAGACAATGAAACTCGGCGCTGGCGACACGGCTCATGGCGCGCCGACGCTGGTCGCCTTCTGGGCTACGTGGTGCCCGGTGTGCACGGCCGAAGAGGGCAACATCGTTTCCGTGGCGAAGGATCATCGCGTGATCTCGGTGGCGATGCAGTCGGGCGACGCGGCAGCCGTGACGAAGCATTTGCAGGAGCGCGGCATCGCGCTGCCGGCGCTGGTCGATGCCGACGGCCGCCACGCCACCAACTGGCGCGTGCGCGGGGTGCCGACGCATTTCGTCGTCGATGGCGCCGGCAACATCCGCTTCCGCGTGGTCGGCTATGCCACCACCTGGGGCCTCAAGGCGCGGTTGTGGTGGGCGGAGAACGTCGCGGCATGAGCGACCAAAAAAACTTTCCACCCGCCAGCCTGGCCTGGACCGTCTGGGGCCTGGGCGCGCTGCTCTACCTGATCGGCTTCTACCTGCGCGTGGCGCCGGCGGTGATCACCGACCAGCTGATGCTGGAATTCGCCATCACCGGCGCGGCGCTGGGCAACCTCTCGGCCTTCTACTTCTATTCCTACGTGGCGATGCAGATCCTGACCGGCATGATCGCCGACCGCTGGGGCCCGCGCCGCCTGCTGACAGTCGGCGCCGGCGTCGCGGCGCTGGGCACCGCGCTGTTCGCCTTCGCGCCCACCATCTTCTGGGCCAACATGGGGCGGCTTTTGATCGGCGCTTCGGTGGCGGTGGCCTTCGTTTCGATGCTCAAGCTCGCCAGCCACTGGTTCGCGCCCAAGCAGTACGCGCTGGCCTCGGGCATGGCGCTGCTGATGGGCGTGGTCGGCGGCGTGGTGGCCGGCGTGCCGCTGCGCTTCCTGGTGGAAACCTTCGG
>CAIZHL010000024.1 GCA_903932755.1 uncultured beta proteobacterium | reverse complement strand
CCTGACCTGCCTTTCTCTGTGAACTCTGTGTCCTCTGTGGCAAACGGGTTTTCATAATGCACCGCGAACGCTTCTATACCCTTTCCGCCTCCTGTCCCGACCAGGTCGGCATCATTGCGCGCGTCACCGGCTTCATCGCCGAGCACAAGGGCTGGATCCTCGAATCGAGCTTCCACGCCGACGACCTTGACGGCCGCTACTTCATGCGCATCGAGGTCAAGGCCGATTCGCTGCCCTTCCATCTCGCCGAATTCCGCAGCCGCTTCCAGCCGCTGGCGAACGATCTGCAACTGGACTGGCGCATCAACGATTCGGCGGTGAAGAAGCGCGTCGTGGTGCTGGTCTCGAAACAGGAACACTGCCTCTACGACCTGCTGGCGCGCTGGCAGTCGAAGGAACTCGACATCGAAATCGCCTGCGTGATCTCGAACCACGACACCTTCAAGGGTTTCGTCGAGTGGCACGGCATCCCCTTCCATCACGTGCCGGTGACGCCCGACAACAAGGCCGCCGCCTATGCCGAGGTCAAGCGCCTGTTCGAGGAAGTACGCGGCGACACCATGGTGCTGGCGCGCTACATGCAGATCCTCTCGCCCGAACTGTGCGCCGCCTATTCCGGGCGCATCCTCAACATCCACCACAGCTTCCTGCCGTCCTTCGTCGGCGCCAAGCCCTACCACCAGGCCTACACGCGCGGCGTCAAGCTGATCGGCGCCACCTGCCACTACGTCACCGCGGACCTCGACCAGGGCCAGATCATCGAGCAGGACGTGATCCGCATCGACCATTCCGACTCGCCAGAGGACATGGTGCGCTACGGCAAGGACATCGAGAAAACCGTGCTGGCGCGAGCCCTGCGCTATCACCTGGAAGACCGCGTACTGGTCCACGGCAACAAGACCGTGGTGTTCCGCTGAGGACCTAAAGATGAAGCTGAGCTCCCTGTTTTTTCTGATTGCCTTGCTTGCGGGCAACGCCCTCGCCGAAGACAGCCGGCAACTGGCGCCGCTACCACCTCCCGCACAGGAAGCGCTGCGCGAGGAAATGCGCGGCAACCTGCTGGCGATCAACGAAATCCTGAGCCTGATGGCCGCCGGCAAGGTCAAGGAAGCCGGCCAACTGGCGGAAACCTCGCTCGGACAATCCGCCATGGGCAGGCATCGCGGCAAGCCGCTCGATGCGCGCCCGGGGGCGCACATGCCGCCGGCCATGCATGAAATCGGCCTCGACGGCCATCGCGCCGCCAGCGAATTCGCCAGGGTCGCCGCCACCGGCGACAGGGACAAGGCGATTGCCGAACTGCCCAAACTGACCGGCGCCTGCGTCGCCTGCCACTACTCCTGGCGGATACGCTGATTCAGGCGGCCTGTTGCGGCGGTCGCCGCAACAGCAGCCAGAACCCGAACAGCACCATCGGCAGGCTCAGCCACTGCCCCATGCTGACCACGTAGGACACGCCGAAGATGCCGTGATCCGGTTCGCGGAAATACTCGGCAGCGAAGCGCAACACACCGTAGCCGATCATGAACACCCCCGACACCTGGCCCAGCGCGCGTTGCCGCGCCGAGTACAGCCACAGGATGACGAACAGAAGCAGCCCCTCTCCGGCCGCCTGATACAAAGGCGAGGGATGGCGTGGCAATGAGTCGACCTGCGGGAAGACCATCGCCCAGGGCAGGCTGGCATCGGCCACGCGGCCCCACAATTCGCCGTTGATGAAGTTGCCGATGCGCCCCGCCATCAAGCCCAGCGGCACCAGCGGCGCGATGAAGTCGGTGACCTGGAAAAACGATTTGCCGGCCTTGCGGCCCCAAAGCGCCATCGCCACGAACACGCCGAGCATGCCGCCGTGAAAAGCCATGCCGCCTTTCCATACCGCGAGGATTTCCAGCGGATGCGCGAGGTAGTAGCCCGGCTCATAGAACAGCACCTGCCCCAGGCGCCCGCCCAGCACCACGCCGAGCACCCCGTAGAACAGCAGGTCATCGACGTCCTGCCCGTTCATCGTGTGCCAGGGCTGCGCCGCGGCGCGCCGCTTGCCCAGCCAGAGGAAGGCAAGGAAGCCAGCCAGGTACATCAGGCCGTACCAGCGCACGGCAAGCGGGCCGATGGAAATCGCGATGGGGTCGAACTGAGGGTGGATCAGCATGGTCGAAGGATTCTAACCGGCCTCGAAAAGTCGGCGCTTGCGCTACGGCGACTCCGTCCGTCACGGGGCTTCCGCTAGAATTACCAATCTTTCCCGGCCGCCGCGCCCATCGCAGGAGATTCCCATGCCCGCCTACCGCTCACGCACTTCCACCCACGGCCGCAACATGGCCGGCGCCCGCGCGCTGTGGCGCGCCACCGGCATGAAAGATGGCGATTTCGGCAAGCCGATCATCGCCGTGGTCAATTCCTTCACCCAGTTCGTGCCGGGCCACGTGCATCTGAAGGACCTCGGCCAACTGGTGGCGCGCGAGATCGAAGCGGCCGGCGGCGTCGCCAAGGAATTCAACACCATTGCGGTCGACGACGGCATCGCCATGGGCCACGGCGGCATGCTGTATTCGCTGCCCTCGCGCGAGCTGATCGCCGACTCGGTCGAATACATGGTGAATGCCCATTGCGCCGACGCCATGGTCTGCATCTCGAATTGCGACAAGATCACCCCGGGCATGCTCATGGCATCCCTGCGCCTCAACATTCCGACCGTGTTCGTTTCCGGCGGGCCGATGGAGGCCGGCAAGGTCAAATGGCGCGGCGAGTACCGCATGGTCGTCCTGATCGACGCCATGATCGAAGCCGGCGACAGCAAGAACAGCGACAAGGAAGTGG
>CAIZHL010000023.1 GCA_903932755.1 uncultured beta proteobacterium | reverse complement strand
GACGGTGATTTCCTTGATCAGCTTGGTGAATACCTTGCCCCGCTTGGCGTCCTGGCGCCCCTTGCGATGCTGGATATTGGCCCATTTGGAATGTCCGGCCATAGTCGTTTCCCTGGTTGCGCGGGTTTGCCGCGATGTTGTAATTTAGAATTGCAAATTTTAACATCCCGGGAATCCTAGCCATGGCCCACGCCCTGCCCGTCGCCAAGAGCGGCGATACCGAACTTGTCCTGCTGTCGCAGCTTGCCAACCGCCACGGCCTGATAACCGGCGCCACCGGCACCGGCAAGACGGTGACCCTGCAGCGGGTCGCGGAGCAACTGTCGCTGGCCGGCGTGCCGGTCTTCCTCGCCGACGCCAAGGGCGACCTCTCGGGTCTCGGTGCCGCCGGTGTCGCCTCCGACAAACTCAAGGCGCGCCTCGAAAAAATGGGCGTCACCGACTGGCAGCCGCGCGCCAATCCGGTGGTGTTCTGGGATGTGTTCGGCGAATCCGGTCACCCGGTGCGGGCCACGGTGTCCGACATGGGACCGCTCTTGCTGGCACGCCTGCTGAATCTCAATGACACCCAGTCCGGCGTCTTGCAAATGGCGTTCAAGATCGCCGACGACCAGGGCCTGCTGCTGCTCGACCTCAAGGACCTGCGCGCGATGGTGCAGCACGTCGGCGAAAATGCGGCGCAGTTCAAGACCGAATACGGCAACGTCTCGGCGGCGTCCATCGGCGCCATCCAGCGCGGCCTGCTGACGCTGGACGAGCAGGGTGGCGACAAGTTCTTCGGCGAGCCCATGCTCAACATCGAAGACCTGATGCAGACCGTGGATGGCAAGGGCGTGATCAACGTGCTGGCCGCCGAGAAGCTGATGAATTCGCCGCGCCTGTACGCCTGCTTTCTGCTCTGGCTGCTGGCCGAACTGTTCGAGCAGTTGCCGGAAGCGGGCGACCTGCCCAAGCCCAAGCTGGCCTTCTTCTTCGACGAGGCGCACCTGCTGTTCAACGATGCGCCGCCGGCCCTGCTGGAAAAGATCGAGCAGGTGGTGCGCCTGATCCGTTCCAAGGGCGTCGGCGTGTATTTCGTCACTCAGAATCCGCTCGACATCCCCGACACGGTGCTCGGCCAGCTCGGCAACCGCGTGCAGCATGCATTGCGCGCCTTCACGCCGCGCGACCAGAAGGCGGTCAAGTCGGCGGCGCAGACCCTGCGCGCCAACCCGAAATTCGATGCCGAAGCGGCGATCATGGAACTCGGCGTCGGCGAGGCCCTGGTCTCCTTCCTCGACGAGAAGGGCAGCCCGACCGTGGTCGAGCGCGGCTTCGTCCTCGCCCCCGGATCGCGCATCGGCCCGATGACGACCGAGGAGCGCAAGGCGGCAATCGCGGGATCGCTGGTGGCGGGTGTCTATGAGAAGGTGGTGGATCGCGAATCGGCCTACGAGAAACTCAAGGGCGCGCCCGCCGGGGAAACACAAAAACTCGGCGCTGGCGAGACGGCGCCCGCGCAGGCGCCGGCCGAAGGCGGTGGCCTGCTCGGCGGCTTCGGTGACATGCTGTTTGGCAGCACCGGCCCGCGCGGCGGCCAGCGCGACGGCCTGGCGCAGGCCATGGCCAAGACCGTGGTCCGCACCATCGGCTCCCAGGTCGGGCGCGAGATCGTGCGCGGCGTGCTCGGTTCGATCATGGGTGGCCGTCGCCGGTGACCCTTGCCACCGGCCAGGGCAGCGCGCATCGCATCGGAGTCGCCCTCGCCGTTGTCGCCGCCTTCGGTTTTTCCTTCAAGGCGATCCTGGTCAAGCTGGCGTATCCCTACGGTGTGGATGCCGTGACGCTGCTCGCGCTGCGCATGGCATTCGCGCTGCCGGTCTTTCTCTGGATCGGCTTTACTTCGTCGCGCAACGCGCCGGCGCTGAGCGTGCGCGACTGGCTCACGGTCGCGGTGCTGGGCGTGCTCGGTTACTACGGCGCCAGCATCCTGGATTTTCTCGGCCTCAAGTACATTTCGGCCGGCCTCGAACGCCTGATTCTGTTCACCTATCCGACGCTCATCCTGCTCTTCGGCGTGGCATTTCATGGCCGCGCCATCACCCGGCGCGAAGGCCTGGCGCTGGCATTGTGCTATGCCGGCATCGCCGCGGCATTCGCCCACGATCTGCAGTTTTCCGCCGACATGACGGCGGTTTGGATAGGCGGCGGCTTCGTCTTCGCCTCATCGGTCAGCTACGCGCTCTATCTTTTCGGCAGCGCCGGCATGATCGCCAAACTCGGTGCGGCGCGCTTCACCGCGCTGGCCATGCTGGTATCCACCGCCGCCATCGGCGGCCACTTTCTGGCGACGCAGCCCTTGTCGGCACTGGTTCAGCCCTGGCAGGTGTACGCGCTGGGTGCCGCGATGGGCGCCTTCAGCACCGTGCTGCCGGTATTCGCCCAGTCCGGCGCAATCCGCCGCATCGGCAGCGGGCCGGCGGCGCTGGTGGGCATGGTGGGGCCGCTCCTGACCATCGTCTTCGCCTGGCTGCTGCTCGACGAAGGGTTTTCAGTGGCGCAGATGATAGGCGCCGCGCTGGTCATCGCCGGCGTCGCGACGGTCAGTCTCAGGTAGCGCTGCTGGGCGCGTGCGAACGCCTAGCGGCCCAGCCGGCGGCAGATCTCCAGCACCAGGCTTGCCTGGTTCATCGAATAGAAATGCAGGCCGGGCGCGCCGCGTTCGATCAGGCGCTGGCAGAGTTCCGTCACCACGTCGAGGCCGAAGGCGCGGATCGATTCG
>CAIZHL010000022.1 GCA_903932755.1 uncultured beta proteobacterium | reverse complement strand
TGCGGGCAGCGGCGCGACGTCGATCGCCACGTCGGGCACGGTGAAGCACAGCCGGGTTTCCGGCAGGCGCCAGATCTTCTCGGTGAAGTGGGCTTCTTCGGTGTCGGGCAGGGTCCAGGGATCGGCGATCAGGTAGTCGATCTGCGCCACCCCGGTCGTCGCGAAATACCCCAACCAACTCACCTGCACCGGCGCCGCCTTCCAGGCGAACAGCGGCAGCCGGTTGTGCACGGTGTGGCCGGAGAGGTCGATCAGGATGTCGATCCCGTCGTCGCGGATCTGCCGCGCCAGGTTTTCGTCGGAGATTCCGGTTCCCGCATGCCAGGCCGTGCAGCATGCCTTGATTCTTTCGGTGACCGCATCGCTGTGAGTGTTGGTCGTGTAGCCGACGAGTGCAAGCCGGCCGCCCGCATTGGCCGCCAATGAGGCCAGGATGCCTTCGAGAAAGTGGCCCACCGGGTGATGATGAAAATCCGGCGACACGAGGCCGACGCGCAGGCAGCGGTCGCCGTCGGGAAGGTTCTCCCACTGCGCGACGGGACGCGCCCACTGCGTCACGAGGTCGCCGAATTGCCGCGCTTCCGCCAGCAAGTTCGCCGCCGAGTTTCCGGGGATGTAGTGCTGCAGGCTCAGCAGGGTGCTGCGCACGCCGGCGGAATCCGGGTCGATCGCCAATGCCCGGTGAAAGCTGGCGACGGCATCCTCCAGCCGCCAGAGCGCCTCGAGCGCGCAGCCCAGGTTGATGTGGGCAGACGCGAAATCGGGGTCGATTTCGAGGGCGCGGCGACAACTTGCCATGGCGGCATCGAACTGGCCGCGGTCCTGCAAGGCGATGGCGAGGTTGTTGTGCGCCGAGGCGTGATCGGGGTCGATTTCGAGGGCGCGGCGATGGCAGGCTTCCGCCTCCTCGCCATGGCAGAGGCTGCGCAGCACGACACCGAGCCGGTTGTGCGCCTGGACATAGTCGGGCTTGATCTCCAGCGCCCGGCGATAGCTGGCCGCCGCTTCTTCCAGCTGCCCCATGCTGCGCAGCGCGCCCGCCAGATTGGCATGCGCCGCGGCGGAATCCGGTTTGTGCTGCAAGGCGCGGCGATAACTTTCCACAGCCTCTTGATGCCGCCCCATGTCTTCCAGAACGGCGCCCAGATTGTTGTACGCGTCGGCAAACGACGGATTGATTTCCACCGCGCGCAGAAAACACGCCATGGCGGCATCGCGTTGTCCCGTATTACGCAGGGCGCGCCCGAGGTTGGTCTGCGCCGGCGCATCGTCCGGCAGGAATTCCACAGCCCTGCGCAAGGCGGGCAGCGCTTCCTCCTCCCGGTCCTGCATCTGGATGGCCGCGCCCAGCGCCTTCCAGAACAGGCCGACCTCCGGGTAGTCCTCGACAAGCGCACGCGCCCGGTTTTCCAGTTCGGCGTAACGCCCGGCAGAAAACAGCGCGATCACGTGGTCGCATTCGGCCTGGGGCAAGGACTGCGGAGAGTTCATCTTCTGTTGGTGCCGGCCTTCCAGGCCAATTCGACGGTGGCCGCCATTGTATCGAGTCGGCTCCGTTCGCGGGGTCGCAGCGACCCTCATTGATACACCCGCCGCGCGGGCACCGCATGGCGAAAAGTCGGCGCTGGCGGAACGCCGGCCGGTCCGGGGCGGCTAACCGGTCAGGGACGTCTCGTCGACGTCATCGATCTGCGCCGGATCGAGGAACTGCTCGGCATAGCGCCGGTAGACGCCCTGCTTGACGAATACATCGAACAGGTCGGGGTCGATGTGGCCGTTTTTCTTGAAATTGGCCATGATGCCCATCGCCTGCGACAGCTTCA
>CAIZHL010000021.1 GCA_903932755.1 uncultured beta proteobacterium | reverse complement strand
CGGATTTCAGCTTTTCGACGAGTTCGGCCTCGATCAGCAGTTCGTCGGCGCCGCGCTTGATCAGCGCCAGTTGGGAGTCGATATCGACCATGGTGACCTAACCCGGGTTGACGGAGGGGAGATTTTTGCTACACTCGCCCGACTGTTCAGCCGGCCGACCATCCAATTGCACAAAAACAAAGGCGGAATTTTAGCGCAAGTCCTTCACCACCGAAGCCATCGCCCCGGGCATTTCTGGGCCGGCGCCGGCGTGGTGGGCGTTTCGCTCTTCAGCATGGTGGCCGCCCTCGGCACGGTCAACGAGGCCCGGCAGACAGACATCCCGCAGCAACAGGTGGTGGAAAGCCTGGCACTGCCGGCGCTCAGCGCCGCGCCTGAAAGCGAGCAGAGCTTCCTGAGCGAAGAACGGGTGCAGCGCGGCGATACGGTGACGGGCTTGCTGCAGCGCCTCGGTGTCGATGATCCGGCGGCCGTCGGCTTTCTCAAAGGCAATGCCACAACGCAATCCCTGTTCCGCCAACTCAGTCCGGGCAAGAACCTGTCGGCGCGAACCGGGCCGCAGGGCGAATTGCAGAGTTTGATTTTCCCGCTCAACGGCGGCAAGGACCAGGCCCTGGTGGTCGAACGCAAGGCCGATGGCAATGGCGCCTTGTTCTCGGCTAAGGAACAGGCCCTGGCGCTGGACACCCAGGTGGTGATGAAAACCGCCGAGATCCGCTATTCGCTGTTCGGCGCATCGGACGCGGCCGGGATACCGGACAGCGTAGCGACGCAACTGGCCGATATTTTCGGCGGCGACATCGATTTCCATCGCGATCTGCGCCGCGGCGACCGCTTTGCCGTGATCTACGAATCGGTCAATCACCTTGGCCGCCCGGTGCGCAGCGGGCGCATCCTGGCCGCCGAGTTCGTCAATAACGGCAAGGCCTACCGCGCCGCATGGTTCGCCGATCCGGATGGAAGCCAGGGCAGCGGCGGCTACTACACCGCCGAGGGCAAAAACATCCGCAAGGCATTCCTGCGCTCGCCGCTGGAATTCTCCCGCATCACGTCCGGCTTTACCTCGGCGCGTTTCCATCCCGTCCTGCAGAAAATGCGGGCGCACAAGGGCGTCGATTACGGCGCGCCGACCGGCACCCGGGTCAAGGCGACGGGCGACGGCACGGTCGAGTTTGTCGGCGTGCAGGGCGGTTACGGCAAGGTCGTGATCCTGCGCCACCAGAATCGCTTCACCACCCTGTACGGTCATCTTTCGGGCTTCGCTTCCGGTTTGCGCCGCGGCAGTCGGGTCGGCCAGGGCGACGTGATCGGGTTCGTCGGCGCCACGGGACTGGCCAGCGGCCCGCACCTGCATTACGAGTTCCGCGTGAACGATGTGCATCAGAACCCCCTGGCGATGGCCCTGCCCAGCGCGCCGCCTCTGGCTCCCCAGCAGTTGGGACTGTTCCGCACGCAGACCGGCGCGCACCTCGCCCGCATCGACCTTATTCGCGGATTCAACCTCGCCCAGGCTGATTGACCGTGTCCCTGGTCGCAGGGCTGATGTCGGGAACCAGCCTGGACGGCGTCGATGCGGTGCTGGTCGACTTTTCCGAAAATCCGCCGCGCACCCTGTCCACATTCTGGCTGCCCTATCCGGATGAGATTCGCCATAAAGCCCTGCACTTGCAAGCTGCGGGATATGACGAGCTGGGCCGGGCGGCAATGCTGGCGAACGAACTTGCCGGCAGTTATGCCGAGGCGGTGCGTGCGCTACTAGCCAGCGCCGGGGTCGATGCGGCGCGGGTCTCGGCCATCGGCTGCCACGGGCAGACCATCCGCCATCAGCCGGCCGCCGGCTATACGATTCAGCTGAACAATCCGGCCCTGCTGGCCGAACTCACCGGAATTGCCGTCGTCGCCGATTTCCGCAGCCGCGACATCGCCGCCGGCGGCCAGGGTGCCCCGCTGGTGCCGGCCTTTCATGCCGCCGTATTCGGCGATCCGGAACTGCATCGGCTCATCCTCAACCTCGGCGGCATCGCCAACCTGACCGACCTCAATCCAGGCAAGGCAGTAAGGGGTTTCGACTGCGGTCCGGGCAACCTGCTGATGGATGCCTGGGTAGAACGCCACCAGGGGCGGCGCTACGATGAAAGCGGGCACTGGGCGAGCCAGGGCAAGGTGCTTCCGGACCTGCTGCAGCACCTGTTGGCCGACCCCTTCTTTGCCGCCGACCCGCCAAAAAGCTGCGGCCGCGACGAGTTCAACAGCGCCTGGCTGGAAACCCGGCTTGGGGGCGACGAACGCCCTGAGGACGTGCAGGCGACACTGCTCGAATTGACTGCCGTATCGTCTTCGGCAGCGATCGGCCGTTGGTGCGGCAGCCCGCAGGAAGTGTTTGTCTGCGGCGGCGGCGCGCGCAATCAGGCGCTGATGACGCGCCTGCAACAGCATCTGCCGGCTTGCCGTGTCGCCAGCACCGACTTTTTGGGCCAGCCGGCCGACTGGGTCGAGGCGGTGGCATTTGCCTGGCTGGCCTGGCGCACTCTAAACGGCGAAACGGGGAATCTTGCGGAAGTCACCGGCGCCCGCGGCCCGCGAATCCTCGGCGCGATCTATCCCCGGTAAATGCAAACGAAAAAGGGCGCTGGACTTGTCGCCCAGCGCCCTATGTTCATTCAGTAAAGCGGATCAGGCCGAGAAGGACGAACCGCAACCGCAGGTCGATTGGGCATTCGGGTTCTTGATGACGAACTGCGAACCTTCCAGACCTTCCGAGTAATCGATTTCGGCGCCCACCAGATACTGGTAGCTCATCGGATCAATCAACAGCGAGACACCGTTCTTTTCCATCACGGTGTCGTCTTCGTTGGTCACTTCATCGAAAGTGAAGCCGTACTGGAAGCCTGAGCAGCCGCCACCGGTGACGAACACGCGCAGCTTGAGCTCGGGGTTGCCTTCTTCGGCAATCAGTTCCTTGACCTTGCTCGCGGCGTTGTCGGTGAAGTTCAAAGGGGCCGGCATTTCGGTGGGTGCGTTCATGAAGTTCTCCTGGG
>CAIZHL010000020.1 GCA_903932755.1 uncultured beta proteobacterium | reverse complement strand
CTTAAGACCTCGCCATCCCGCTTACGGTACACGGCACAAGTGACTTCGCGATCTGCCGGCTCAAGCATTTCCTGAAACACTGCATCGGGATAGCGCTTGGCAAAGTATTCGCTATCCTCGGTGTTTTCAATTCTAAAAACTGCCCGCGAACCGGACCCATAGCGATTCTTCAGGATGCAGGGATAGGCAAGGGGGCCGGCATTGCTGAAGGGCATGGTCCAAGGAACAGGCAAGCCAAGATTCTCTAGCGCACGGACTGTAGCGAGTTTGTCGAGCCCGGCCGCCACGACCCCGGCACCCGCTGTTATCCACTTCACCCTAGGGAACGAATCAGTGAAAGGATGCAACGCGCCCAACTCGGGTTCAGACATCGGAATAAAAATGTCCACTGCATGCTTGGCCATGACTGTCTGAAGTGCAAAACGATAGTTTGGGGCGCTTGCGCTCGGGACAGTCTCGATGCAATCAACGAACAGGTGCCCACCGTGCTGAGTATGAACATCGACACCCACCAAACGGAGACCTGGTCGGGACTCTCTCAAAATGGTCGCCACGCCTTGAGAAATATCGCCGCCAATTCCGGTAATCAAGACAACTTTGCTCATGTGCGCTGCAGAACCTCTGACAAATAGGGCAACACAGGATGGCGTAGCTGGCATTCGCGTACCAGATCGGAGGAATCGTAGCTTTCCCTTCGCAACTCGATCATTTGATCCTCGGTGTCGAAAAGCGCCCAGCAGGCGCCAGGCTTCCGATCCCTTGGTTGCCCCACCGAGCCCGGGTTAACCACTGCCGTTTTTCCGATCCGCTTCAGCATTGGATAGTGCGTATGCCCCATCACGACAAGGTCGTAGTTCTCTGGGGCACAGCGCGCGGTCAATCCTGGGTCCGCATCAGGGTATATGTATTGATCCAGGTTCCATGGCGCCCCGTGACACAACAGGACTCGGACACCATCGATATCGAGTTCAAGCGGATGCGGCAAGGCACAAAGCTCATCGAGTTGCTTTGAATTCAGTTGATCGATCGCAACCCGCACACCACTTCCATAGCGCGCCGTTACCTTTGCCAGATAGGCGAAATCGTTTTGTGCTTTAGAAAGCATCTCCTCATGATTTCCACGGACGACATCACGATCCCAACCACTTAGCAGATCGAGCACTTGCAGCGGGGAAAAGTAGTACCCAACCAGATCACCCGTCACCAATAGTCTGTCGACATTGGCGGCAGAGGCTGCTTCGAGAACGGCTTTCAGCGCAAGGTCATTGCCATGGATGTCGCCAATCAACGCTAGTTTCACCGGCAGGTGTCTTTAATGTCGGCCAGTGCTTCACGAAACCCTCGCGTCTTCGGCAAGTGCGGGGAAGGTTGTATCACTTGATTCAAGGTCTCTTGCCCGTCATTAATCACGGGTTGCTGATCTGGCAGAAATGTATTGCAGATTTCCTGCGTCGATCGATCGAACACCTCTGGTGACGCCCCAGCCAGCCGGTTTCAAATCGGCCACGGTTGCGCGCCCGATGAAACCCGTGGCACCGGTGACCAAAACTGATTTGGCCTTATCCATTTACATCGAACCCGTAGGTCTCAGAAATGCGGTAATGCCTCGCCCCAGTCCAAGCTTTGCAGCGGCTGACCAGAACTGGATCACATCGTCAATCGGTTGTTCGTTAATGAGATTCTCGATTTGTACGCGGGCCTTATGAGCCGCTTTCCCGACAGATTGGTCACGCACATAGTTCGATGCTGGATGGAAAAGGAACCAATCCACCGGAAAATCACCGAGCATCTCCACGCACTGCCAACCAGTCTGGTTAGCAGTATTTGCCAAGCTATGATGATCAAAGTACGTCAAATGATCCGGGGGGGCTACCCAGAAGGCACCATCAACATGCTGCGCGGCCAATGCCGCGCGCTGCGTTATGGAGCAGTCGTTAGGTACAGTTACCACCGCCAAGCCCCCGGGAGCGACAAGTGTCCGGAGTGATCTCAGAAGGTCAAGCGGATCAAGCACATGCTCAAGCACATTCTGTAGCCAGACAACATCGTAAGCCTTGCCAGCCTCAACCTCAGCTTTTAGCAATGCAAAGATTTCTCCCGTCACTAAGGCGTCAAGACAGGCCGAATTCTTTGATGCAACACCAGCGGAACTGAAATCAAGTCCCTTGACTGACCATCCCCGTTCCCGAAAGAAGGCCAGTGCATAGCCTTCGCCGCAACCGACGTCCAGCAAGCGAGGCTTTTTAGTTACTGGTGATAGGTAGCGCTCGAGAACTGCCCAACGTTGCTCAAGCTTTGCATTGAAATACGACAACTCGTCGTTGCTGTATTCCAACTCATAGCTGCCTCTACCCTCTTGGTAGTATTTCTCGGCGTAGTACTTTTGCAAATCCTCCGGAGTGGGCTTGTTTTCAATTTCCCAATAGCCCAACGGATGCATTCTGAGTCGTGGATCCATGATGTTTTGTGACTTGTGGTCAAGCAGATACTATGAAGTGGGGACTGTCGTCGGTAGAAAGCTTGGCCGAGCTTGGCTGCAACAAATTTCGCATCGCATCGACAACAGCCGTTGTGGTTTCCTCATGCAGTACGCCGAGTGCTGCATCTGATATTTGTTCGACCCGCTTCGGATTGGCGATCGCATCGGAAACGGCCCGCGCATAATCTTCGATCTCAAGCGAATCAGACCAGCCGAGGTATTCAATCGCCCCGAGACCAGCCACATCCTCTGTTGTGCGTACTTGATTGTCGGCAAGCACCACAGTAATGGTTGGCAATCCGAGAAAGCAGCGCTCCCACATGGCGGATCCGCCAGCGCCGATCCCCAGATCTGCATTCAATATTAGTTCGGCCATGTTCGAAACGTTGCAATGATAAGTGGCGTATGGAAGCCGATCGCATAGTGTCTGAATTGAGTGTCGATTTGGATTGGTCAGGCCGACGACCACATCAACCGAAATGTCCTGTCTATTCAACTGCTCTAGTGCCGTCAGCGCCATTTCGGTCTGATTTGTAAGATCGCTACCTCCAAAAAAAACAAGGATACGCTTTATGATTCCGTCCCGCACTCTGAGTTGCCGCCTTGCTTCATCAAACTCTGGCCTTAACAATACGTAACTCGGGCCAAGCAAGGTAACGCACTGTTCCGGTAGCAGCCCCTGATAGCGTTGGCCCTGGTTTCGATAATAGTTTTGGTCCAGCAAGAGATCGCAGTCGTGCTGCCGGTCGGCCAAGTCGTCAATCACCATTAGCCCGCGACACATTGGGCGTAGCACCTTCTCCCAACTGGCACCGATGGAGTAGTGGTCTACGACCAACCAATCGACCGCCGTTTCGCCGATGCCGACTTTAGTCTCCGCAGCATCAGTGGTCCAATCAGCCCCGAGCCAAGCAATGTAACTTGATTGCGCTGCAACCGCCAGTTCGTCGGTGATAAGCGCCTTGGTGGCTGCAGGCAAAACACTGACTGCAAAACCGCGCTGACGAATCTGCGCGATCAAATTACCCGGATGCTCTCGGCAAATAAAATAGCACTGCGCGCCAGCAACCCGCAGCGCGGCGGCCAGCGTCAGGCATCGCATAACATGGCCGGTGCCAATTTCCAGGGATCCGTCGGTGCGAAAGGCG
>CAIZHL010000019.1 GCA_903932755.1 uncultured beta proteobacterium | reverse complement strand
GCCGCAGACAACAATCACTTCACCCTTCGACACCCGGGTACTGCAGTCGGTCAGTACCTGAAACTGTCCGTACCACTTGCTCACATTGCGCAGTTCGATCATGGGTGGTTCGTTCATGGGCGGATTTCCGAAAGAGACCGGCGGGGTTCAGCGCTTGATGGCGAAGCGCTGCTGCAGGCGTTTGACAACGAAAGAGAGCGAATAGCAGATGACGAAATAGATCAGCGCGACAAAAATCACCATTTCCACAGGCCGGTTGTAGTTCTTTCCGGCCACCTCGGCCGCCTTCAGCAAATCTTTGGCGCCGATCGCATAGACCAGCGAGGTGTCCTGAAACAGCACGATGGTTTGCGTCAGCAGCACCGGCAGCATGTTGCGAAATGCCTGCGGCAGGATCACCAGACGCATGTTCTGGCCGTAGGTGAAGCCGATGGCGTAGCCCGCCGCGACCTGGCCACGAGGAACGCTCTGGATGCCGGCGCGCATGATCTCGCAGTAGAACGCCGCCTCGAACAGGGTGAAGGTCACCAGCGCGGAATTCTCGGCGCCCATCGGCTTGCCGGTCATCAGCGGGATGACCAGGAAGAACCACAGGATCACCATCACCAGCGGGATCGAGCGCATGATGTTGACGTACCAGGAGGCGGCCTTGGCCAGCGGTGCGATCGGCGACAGGCGGGCGAGTGCCAGCAGCGTGCCGAGCGCGATGCCGCCAAGCATGGCGACGACGGTCAGCTTGAGCGTGAACTGCAGCCCGGTCCACAGGAAGGGCAGGCTGTCGAGCAGAACACTGAAATCGAAATCGCCGTGCATCAGTGTTGTCCGGCCATGCCGGCAGCGGTGCCGGGAATCCGAGTCCGCCGCTCGATAACGGCCATGACGCGATTGGCGGTGAAGGCGCAGATGAAATAGAGCACGGTGACCGCAAGGAAAGTTTCAATGCCCTGTTCCGAGTCTTCCTGCATCTGTTTGGCCTGGAAGGTCAACTCCATGACGCCGATGGCAAAGGCCACCGAAGAGTTCTTGAACACGTTCATGAACTCCGAGGTCAGCGGCGGCACCACCATGCGCAGCGCCGTCGGCAGCAGCACGTAGCGATAGGTCTGGGGCAGGGTGAGGCCCATGGCCAGCCCCGCCATGCGCTGGCCGTGGGGCAGGGCCTGGATGCCGGCACGAACCTGTTCCGCCACGCGCGACGAGGTGAACAGGCCGAGGCAGATCGTTGCGGTGAAGAATTCCTTGGCCGGCAGCTCCTGCTTGACCCACAGGCCCCAGTCGGCCGGCAGCAGTTCCGGCGCGACGAAGAACCAGAGGAACATCTGCACCAGCAGGGGAATGTTGCGGAACAGTTCGACCCAGGTGGTCGCGACCGTCACCAGTGCCTTCGAGGGTACCGTGCGCAGGATGCCGAAGAGGATGCCGAGCGTGAGGGCGATCAGCCAGGCCGACAGCGAGACCGCGACGGTCCAGCCGAATCCGGTCATCAGCCAGTGAAGGTAGGTTTCATCCCCGCCCTTCACCTGCTCGAGGAAGATGCCCCAGTTCCAGTGGTAGTTCATGTTCTCAGGTCGGCGCTGCGGCGACGGGCCTTAAACGCGCTTCGCCGTGTCGCCGGCGCCGACTTTTACTTCTTGTTGTAGGCCTCGGCCGGCGCGTCGCTCGGCGCCTTTATGAGTTCCTTCAACTTGTCGCTCATGGCGAAGTTGAGGTT
>CAIZHL010000018.1 GCA_903932755.1 uncultured beta proteobacterium | reverse complement strand
CAGTGCTATGACCAAAGCTACAGAGAAGGCCGCGATGCCGCCCCCTTTCGCCGTCTCGCCAGCGCCGACTTTTTTCCCCGTGATCATGGGCCTGATCAGGGTTTCCTTCTTGAAGCGAACATAAAACGCAATGGCGCCCAAATGCGCCAGCACCAGCAGGATGGTCAGAGGCTCGATCAGGCGATGGATGCCCGCCATCCGGTCCGAGAAGTCCT
Organism: uncultured beta proteobacterium; assembly: GCA_903932755.1. Taxonomy (GTDB): domain Bacteria; phylum Pseudomonadota; class Gammaproteobacteria; order Burkholderiales; family Rhodocyclaceae; genus Sulfuritalea. The sequence goes on along the minus strand of CAIZHL010000018.1, from coordinate 1,359 downwards.
TGCCGACCAAGGCATACAGCGGCCCTTCGAATGCGATGTCGTCGTTGGCAAACAAACCTGTCGCCACCAGCAGCAGCAGGGTGCCGAGCATGGCCAGCACCGACAGCGCTCCGAGCGGATTGTGTCCTTCGCCCCGCCACCGTCCCTGCAGATAGTCCTTGATCGCGCGAGGACCGCGCACGAACTGCGCAAAACGCGCATAAGTCGAACCGGCAACGCCCCACACCAGCCGGAATGCGAGCAGGCCGACGATCGTCACGCCGAAACGGCCATGCCAGACCATGGCGTTGCCGCCGATCTTGACCGAAATAAACGATCCGAAGACGCAGACTACCAGGGCCCAGTGGAAAATCCGGGTCGGCAGATCCCAGACCAGGATGCGCTGCATCAGACCACGGCTTCCTGTTTTTCAACCTTGGCCTGAACGAACTGCGCGCGCGACACGCCAAGCCACATCACCAGCGGGCTGGCGACCAGAACCGAGGAATAGATGCCGAAACAAATGCCGATGGTCAGCGCCAGTGCAAAGTAATGCAGGGCCGGGCCACCGAAAATCAGCATGGAGGTCACCATCATCTGGGTCGAGCCGTGGGTAATGATGGTTCGCGAAATGGTGCTGGTGATGGCGTGGTCCAGCACCTCCGGCGTGGTCATGCCGCGTTTTTTCTTGAACGTTTCGCGCACCCGGTCGAACACCACCACCGACTCGTTCACCGAATAACCGAGCACCGCCAGCACCGCGGCCAGCACCGGCAGCGAGAACTCCCACTGGAAGAAGGAGAAGAAGCCGAGGATGATCACCACGTCGTGCATGTTGGCGATGATGGCCGAGAGGGCGAAGCGCCATTCGAAGCGGAAGGCCAAGTACAGCATGATGCCCGCCACCACCAGCAGCAGCGCCAGGGCGCCGTCTTCCGCTAGCTCCTTGCCGACCTGCGGGCCGACGAATTCGACACGTTTGAGGCTGGGCGTCATGCCGGGCGCCGTGCCGCCAGCGCCAGCGCTCTGCGTCCCTTGGGGAACTTTCATCAGCGAAGCCATGACCTGGTCGCCGACCTTCGAGCTCTCTGTGCTCTTCGCCAGCGGCACGCGAATCAGCACATCACGCGAGGAGCCGAAGTTCTGCACCTGCGGATCGGTAAAGCCGTCGGCTTCGAGTTGCTTGCGGATCTGCGTCAGGTCGGGCGCCTGGGCATAGCTGACTTCGAGCAGCGTACCGCCGGTGAACTCGACGGAAAAGTGCAGTCCGCGGGTAGCGAGGAAAAACACCGCCAGCAAGAAAGTGATCAACGAAATGATGTTGAACACCAGCGCATGGCGCATGAAGGGGATGTCTTTGCGAATGCGGAAAAATTCCAT
>CAIZHL010000017.1 GCA_903932755.1 uncultured beta proteobacterium | reverse complement strand
TGCTGGCGCCCATGACATTGGTCGGATTGACCGCCTTGTCGGTCGAAATCAGGACGAACTCGCCGGCGCCGGCGGCAAGCGCGGCACGCGCGACATTGAGCGTGCCCTGCACGTTGTTGCGCACCGCCTCCCAGGCGTTGGCGCGCTCCATCAGCGGCACATGCTTGTAGGCGGCGGCGTGGAACACCACGTCGGGCCGGTATTCGGCGAACACCGCCGCCATGCGTGCGGCATCCTTGACGTCGCCCATCACGCAGCTCACCGGCTGCCCGGCGAACTCCTGCTCGATGCTGTAGAGGGCGAACTCGGATTGTTCAAGGAACACCAGCCGGCGCGGACCGAAGCGGATGATCTGGCGGCACAGTTCCGAGCCGATGGAGCCGCCGGCACCTGTAACCAGCACGGTCTTGTCTTCAAGCAGCCGATGCAAGCCGGCCTCGTCGAGCTCGATGCGGTCACGGCCGAGCAGGTCTTCCAACTCCACCGCCCGCACTTGGGAAATTGCGAATTTGCCGGACAGCAAGTCGCTGAAAGCCGGCACCGTAAGAACCGTGAGACCGGCCGCGGCGGCAAGTTCCATTGCGCGCCGACGGGTGGCTGCAGTTGCGCCGGGCATGGCCACAATCGCGTGGGAAACCTCCAGCGAAATCGCGACCGAAGCCACCTGGTCAATTGCGCCGAGCACCCGTACGCCATTGATCTGTAGGCCGTACTTTGCCCGGCTGTCGTCCAGCAAACCCACCACATGCCAATCCGAGCTGCGCACCAGTTCCCGCAGCAAATCGGCGGCGGCATCCCCGGCGCCAATCACCAGGACAGGCTTTTGCGTGCCGCGCATACCGCCGTACAGGTTGCGTTCTTTCCATACACGGTAAAGTAGTCGGCTACCGCCCATTAGCCCGACAAGAAGCATGGGGTACAGAATCAGTACCGATCGCGGGACAGCGGCCTTCTGACTTACGTACATACCCGCGATTACAAGCAGGGTAGCAGCAGCGACAGCCAAAAGAATGCGCTGAAGGTCATGCAGGCTCGAATAGCGCCAGATTCCGCGGTAAAGGCCGGCGAACCAGAATATGGCCAGGTTCACAGGCAGAATCCATGGCAGCATTGTCACGGCCTGCTCCAGATAGCCGGCGGGAATATCCAGATTGAAGCGCAACCAGTAGGCCGCCAGCCAAGCGACAGCGACCGCCGATACATCGTGCAGCAATGCCAGGATGGAACGCGGATGCATCAGGCGCAGGCCTCGCCCATGACCCGGGCGACAACGGCAACGGTCACCTCCATGTCCTCTATCGATAATGTTGGATGCACCTGAAACATCAGGCTGGTTCGACCCAAGTGGGCAGCCACCGGCAGCGGCAGTTGAGGCGCCATGCCCGCGTCTATAAACGCCTTTTCGCGATAGATTTCGCTGCAACTCCCCGATCGGCAGGGAACCCCCTCGGCGTCAATGGCTTCGATGATGCGGGTCTGATCCCAGCCAGGTAGCAGCAGGTCAGGCTCAACGAAGGCGTAAAACTTGTACCAGGCATGCGCCACGTCTCCTCCAGGACGCGACACTCGCAGCCCAGGGACATTCGCAAGACGATCCGCCAAAAAGTCGGCGTTGGCGCGACGGCGAGCCAGCCAGCCGGGTAACTTTGCCAGTTGGCGGCGCCCGATGGCGGCCTGCATTTCGGTCATGCGGAAATTGCTGCCGAACGACTCGTGCAGCCAGCGAAACCCAGGGGGATGCTCGCGATCGTGGGTCGCAGCCCAACTCTTGCCGTGATCCTTGTACTCCCATGCGCGCCGCCAGAGTGCCGCGTCATCCATTACCAGCATGCCGCCCTCGCCGCCAGTCGTCATGATCTTGTCCTGGCAAAAAGAGAATGCCGCACAATCTCCAAGACTGCCGACAGGCCTGCCTTTATAGGTTGCGCCATGGGCCTGGGCACAGTCTTCGACGACCCGAAGTCCGTGCGATGCAGCTAGTTCCAGGATCGGATCCATGTCGCAGGGCCAGCCCGCCAGATGCACCGGTATCACGGCGCGGGTGCGCGGTGTCAGCACCGCCGCCACCGTTTCGGCGGTAATGTTGCCGCTTTCGGCAGCAACATCCGCTACCACCGGGCGGGCACCGCGGGCGACAACGCAACTGGCCGTCGCAATGAAGGTGCGACTGGGCACCACAACCTCATCGCCGGGACCGATGCCAAGTGCCGTGAGCGCGAGTTCAAGCGCCAAGGTACCGTTGGCGAGGGAGATACCATGGTTGCGATCGCAGGCCGCGGCGAACTCCTCCTCGAAGGCAGCACACTCGCCGCCGGTCCAGTAGTTGACCCGCCCAGAGGCGAGAACACGACTGACGGCATCGATTTCGTCGGCCTCGAAGACAGGCCAAGGTGCAAACAAACGGGAGCGCGGTGGTGTCATGGGGTGCTGCCAAGCGGGCGGCATGGCGATCCGGCAACGCGCGCGCAATCCGGCACATTGGCCAGCACTGTCGAGCCGGCGCCGATGACCGCACCGGCGCCAATACGCACACCAGGCACGACGACAGTTCCCGCACCGATGAATGTTCCGCGACCGACCCGGACATCCCCACACAGATGAACGCCCGGCGCCAGATGGGCGCCGTCGCCCACCACACAGTCGTGATCGACCGTGGCTGCCGTATTCACGATCACATGTTCGCCGACGCGGGCATCCGCATTCACGACGGCATGGGCCACAACCAGAGTCCCGCCGCCGATGGTAGCGAAAGCAGAAACAACGGCCGAGGGATCGACGACAACACCGAAACCGAAACCACTGTCGCGTAGCCAAGCCGCCACCGCAAGTCGTGCCTCGTTGCGGCCGATGGCGACGATGCCGTGGCCAGCACTTTCGCGCGCCAACACCAGTGCGTCGCGGCTTCCCGCAACCACATGACCGAGAATGGTGCCACCGGTTCGCCGAAGGTCGTCGTCCACCAATAGAGTCACCTCGCCCCCGGCGCGGCGCAGGGTGTCGATGACAACCTTGCAATGGCCTGAGGCGCCGAAGACAAACAGGGCCTCAGACATCGCGGCCACCGGTAAAACGGGACATCGTCGCTTGGCCGGGCTGCGCTATGTCCCGTGCCTGAAAAATCCTCAAAACGGTTAGCATAAGAATGCGGACGTCAAGAAGCAAGGTCTGATGATCGACGTACCATACGTCTAGACGGAAGCGGTCCTCCCAGGACAAAGCGTTGCGCCCATTCACCTGTGCCCAGCCGGTAATGCCCGGCCTGACTTCGTGACGACGCGCTTGCTGCGGCGAATAAAGAGGAATGTACTCCATCAATAGCGGGCGGGGACCTACCAAGCTCATATCGCCCTTGAGCACATTGACCAGTTGCGGCAACTCATCAAGGCTGGTACCACGCAGCCAGCGGCCAAACGGTGTCAACCGGCGTTCGTCCGGCAGCAAACAACCGCTGCCATCCCGATCTTCAGTCATCGTGCGAAACTTGTAAAACAAAAATGGGATGCCACCTCTGCCGGGGCGCGTCTGCCGCAGCAATACCGGTTTGCCCATGGCCAAGCGCACCGCCAAGGCCGTCGCCAACATCAGCGGCAGCGTCAGCAACAGCAGGGATGCGGCAACCAGAATATCGAAGAGACGCTTGTACAAGGGGCAATTCCGACAGGCAATTAATCGAGCATTTTCCCATAAAAGGCCATCAACCCTTGCGTGGATTCAGCCTGAGAAAACTCCGCCAACGCGCGCCGCAGGGCACGCTCTCCCATCGCCGCTCGCTGCGGAGCATCGCTAATGAGCCGCGCCAGGGCCACCTGAATCGCGACGACATCACCTGGTGGATGGAGCAACCCGGTTTCGCCGTCGACCACGGCGTCGGTAACCCCGTAGATACGCGACGCGACCACCGGGAGGCCGACCGCCGCAGCTTCGACCAAAACTTGACCAAAACCTTCCCGATAGCTGGGCAAACAGAATATGTCGGCAGCTGCCATGTAGCGTTCCGGATGATGGGTGTAGTCGACTCGGTGTACGCGGTTCGCAGCCACACCACTGGCCGCAGTAATGCGTTCAACCAGGCCTTCCTCATCGGGCCCGACCAGCAACAGATGCGCAGCCGGAAATTGCTGCGCCAGAATCGCAAAAGCATCTGCGAGGTCAAGAACGCCTTTGTCGCGATTCAGCCGGCCAAGGAAAAGCAGCACAGGGTCGGACTGCGGAATATGCAGTATGTCACGTAGCTTCCTTCGCTCATCCGGGTCGGGATGAAAGCGAGCACTATCAACCCCGCAGATCGAGCCCTTTCCGACAACTTCGGCCTTATCCGCATCGAAGACGCCTTCAGCTACGAGAAAATCAAGCTGGGATGGGCTATCCACCAGAATCCGTGACGTCAGCGAAGCCAGCAGGGCGTCCGCCTTCCTGAGCATCCAGCGCCGCCAGCCGCGACGCGTAACCCATACCTGACCGGTAAATGTGTGCACTCGGTGACGCACACCGGCAAGCATTGCGGCGAACATCGCCAGAAGTCCTGCCTTGGGCGATACGGAATGGACGATATCGAAGTTATGCTGGCGGAACAAACCCACCAGGACCCGCAGCGCCGAGAGGTCTTGCCAAAGCGAGATCGGCCGAACGATCTCAACGGGATGCAGCGTCGCCACCAGGCCCAGCCCGCGCAGAAACCCGGCATCCGCCGTGTTTGCGACCACCGATACATCGTAGTGTTCAGTTGCGGCGGCGATATGATCCTTGAGGAAGGCTGAAACCGTCATCGGGCTTGAAACGACGTAGCAAAGACGCAAGCGGCGCGGTCGCGAGCCCACCGATCCGGCCTCCCCAACGCAATTGGATACCATCAGCGAAATACCTGCCGATGTACAAGGATTTGCCATGCAAATGGATTCATCATCGTGCGCCTTCAGGAGAAAAGCGGCCGCCCCCCAGATAAAGCATGACCTTCGCCAACTCAAGCAGAACGTTGCGGGTGGCGTCCTGCGAGCGCCACCAATCATCTGGGAACGTTTCGTATGGCGTTCCCGTTACCGTGACTTGAGTTCCTTCGCCGAAAGCGTCGCTGAATGCCATGACCGCCCGCCTGACATGGTAAGGCGAGGTCACCACCAGCACGCGCGCACGGCGCGGCTTCAGACTCGAGGCAAAGGCTTTCGCCTCATCGGCAGTGCTGATCGCTCCAGCGGCCAGCATTTCAATACTTTCGTCAGGTACACCCTTGCGCAGCAGAATCTCCCTGTGAATAGCCTCGGGACGGGGATACCGGATGCCCATCCGCTCGAGCTGAATAATGGAGTTCTCAACCCTGGGCACGCTGACCACGACCTTCGGTGCAATGCCTTTCGCATACAAATCACCTGCATGCATCGAGCGCTCGAAGCTGCCCGCCAACACGACGATTACATCAGCAGCCGCTTCCGGGGACTGAGTTCCTCGCAACCAGGCAGCGGCGGTATACAAAAAGCCGGCTGTAATCGCTGCAACGAGTAGTGTTGCCAACCCCGCCAAGGCCAGACAACGTTTATGAGTTCCCAAGGCGCCCACCTTTGAGAATGCGCGTCACACGTCCCGTGGCGGCCGACACATCTATCAACGCAGCCACCGGCACGGCTACAAGCACCGCCCAGATTCTTGTCCCCCACCAGGGACGCCAGCCACTGCGCCGCAGCGGATCGGCAACCCCCCGGAGAAGAGCGTAGGCCGCCAGGCCAAACACAGCCCTTGTCGGGTCAAGGATCAGCCATGCACACAGAAACAGCACTGCGAACTGCACTGCCACGCGCAAGCTGCCGCCGACCCCGGCTGCCGTCACGCTCTGCTCGTAGGTAAACCACTTGCGCGCCGCATGTTGCAAGCTGTCCGGAAAATGCCGGTATTCCACATGGGCATCCCAGCAGGTTTCCGTGGCAATACCGGCCGACTCCAGCGCCCGTTGCCACAGAATGTCCTCCCCGGCTCGCAATCCAGGTTCGAAAAAAGCGACGCGGTCGAACAAGTCCCTGCGGAACAACGAGGCGGGCAGTACCGGACGTACCCGCTCATAGCCATAGGAAAGCGCGCACAGGATCTTGCCAAGGACCTCGTCCGAAACGAAACGGCAAACGCCAAACATTGCGGGCTTGCCGGATTTCTGCTGGCAAGCCCAGAGTGCTGCAAGCCAGTTGCCGGAGGGAACGATGCCGGCATCGATGAAGGCAATCCATTCTTGCGTCGCGGCCCGGACTCCGGCATTCCTGGCCGCGCCTGGATACCCATCAGGCAATCGGAGGAGTTGACATTTGATTCCGCAACGCGCAGCCACCTCCACCCATTCCTCGACGAGGGACGCACTATTGTCCAGAGATCCGGTATCGACAAATACGACTTCCAGAGGCTTTGCCTCCTGGTTCGCGATGGCTTCCAGAAGTTCGGGCAAAGACCGGGATTCATTGCGGACCGGCACTACGATGGACACCGGCAGTACGACTGCGGCGGGAGTCATATTACGAAATTCGGGAACCTTGGAAGCGTCGCCGCAGCGATCGCTTCGAAATCCTGATTGCAAGTCAGAAACACCTTCACCAAATCGAATTCATTCCCGAGAAGCACTTTTCCCTCAAGCCATTTCTCTGGATAGTCCCGCGACGACAACACGTCTGAATGAAGCTGGGATGCCATATATTTCCCGTAGCGAAGAGATATTCCCCCGGCCCTTGTTATGATGCTAACTGTTGAATTCATTATTCTATTCGAGATGCACCGACTTGCCTTCGTAGTCCCGACAAAGGATCGCCCTGACGATCTGCGAAAAATGCTGGAAAGCCTTGCACGGCAAACAAAGATTCCGGACCAGATAATCGTCGTGGATGGCAGCGCCCCCGACATCAGGAAGGTGGTTGATTCGTTCCCCGAGCTTCCGCTCGAATATGTGCGCGTTTTCCCGCCGTCCCTCGCCAAGCAGCGAAATGCCGGAATGGCGCGGATAGACCCCAACATCACGCTGGCCGGCTACCTGGATGACGACATTGTGCTGGAGCCAAACGCCGTCGCCGCAATCCTTGAATACTGGGATCAGGCTGACCCGCAACTCGGCGGCACGGTCTTCAACATTACCAACACCGCACTGCCCAGATGGACATGGATCAAGAGCCTGCTTGGCCTCGATCACCCCACCCCCGGCCGGCTGCTGAAGACCGGTTGCACGTCCATCCTCGGCAACCAGGATCGGGATATTGAAACCGACTGGCTATGCGGCGGCGCAACGGTCTGGCGCAGGGAAGTTATCGAGTCATACGGCTACGACGAGTGGTTCAGGGGCACCGGCTATCTTGAGGACGTGGACTACAGCTTCAATGTCCGCGGCAAGTATCGCCTCGCGCTCGTGGCCAATGCGCGCCTGGCGCACTATAGCCCGCCGGTGAGGCGGGATCGTCACTATCTGCTGGGGAAGTGGCAGATCATCAACCGCATGTATCTCGTCCGGAAGTATCGCAACCGCGGCTTGTCGCCCGCAGCGGCCTGGGGGGCAAGTTTGGGGTTGACGACGCTGCATCTGGCAACGGCCGTCGCCAAAGCCGACGGTATTCAGTGGGACCAGTTTCGCGGCAATGTTGCCGGCATGCTTTCAGAACTCGCGGGGCGGAATGAGCAGCTTGAAGGGCACCTGAAGTAATCGGTTGGCGCGCACTAAAAATTGGCGGCGGCACCAGGTTCGAAGTGCAAACCGAACGGCAAATGGAATTTAAGAAAGTTCCTGCCGGACATATTCCCGACTCATCAACAGCCTATTGACTTGCCCGACGTCCATTCGCTCCGTGTTGTGCGACGTGTAATCGTCGAGTTCCGAGAACGACATCCCATCCATCCCTCAAAGCGCACGCCCAGTTGATCGCCAGCAGGCCGCTGCCGCCTGTAAGCAAGACTCGCCGCTTCGTCATCCCGCAATCACCCGCCGCACTCCGGCGCAAGGAGTTTGCCCCACCTTGGCATTTCCTTGTTCAGCCAGAAAAATTCGTCGGGTGCGGGCGCCGCGACAGGACGTTGGACCGATTTCAGGGCTGCAGCCAGATCCCGCGCAGTACCCACAAACCTGACGCCCTCAACTCCGCGCAGGGGGCTATGGTTGAAATCCTCGTCATCGAGGAATACGAGCACCGGCAACCCGGCCAGCAGGGCTTCCAGACCGGCCGACGTGGTGTTGCTGGAAAACACCAGATCGCAGATCGGCAGAATCTCGAACAACGCGCTGCTGGTCACCTCGAACGGAAGGGACGGGTAATCCTGTTGTCGAATTCGGCTCACCGGATGCGGCTTGAAGACAAGGGAAACGTCAGCGCGGGACAAGCGTAAGGCCTCGTCCATGCAGGACAACATCTTCAGGGTTTGCTTCTCGGTGAAATCGCCAAGAATCAGAACTTTCCTCCGTTTCCCGTCGCCCGGAAAGGCGTGGCCATGCCGGCTGGAACTTCCAGCCCCTGGCGCTCCAATGCCGGGTTCAGCCAGATACTGGAAGCGCAAGGCCTCCACCTCGGCGAAACGGCCCGGCAGCAAACTGCCGGCATCGCCGAATGCCTTCAGCGCCATTGGGCCATTCACGGCCAATTGGTCCGGCAACGGCTTCGCGCATCCCGCAACCGATGCCAGGGTGCGGGGATCGTCGAAATTATTCAAGTGCCAGAAGACTACGGTGGCGTGGGGCACGCCGATGATCCGGCCGTGCCCGTGCCGACGCCAGGCGCGCAGCAGCGCGCATTCCCATCCCTGGTTTTCCCAAAGATAAAGACCTGTTGGCTGGTGCGGGATGTCCTTCAGCACGGCATCGAACAGTTCGACCCACAGGCAGTTGCTGAGGGCTACCGGGCCGCACAACGACGTCCACCAGTCGGTCCTCAGTAATGGCCACAGGCTGGCTGCGGAGTCCCCGGGATTGAACATCCCGCGTGCGTTTCGCAAGCGCAGGGCAATCGCGTTGAGGCGCAGCCATTTCCACAGGGCCCGCCCCACGACAGCCCACGACAAATAGCTTTCCAGAAGACTGTGGCATCCCTGATTCAAGGAATCGCGATTGAACGAACTCAACCATTGCGTTCGTGCATTGATATCGCGGTCATCAGGGCTGCGCAGGAAGTGATGAATCCAGTTCGCATGGCGCCCGCCTTGCTTCAGATACGCGGGCATGCATCCCCACTGATTCGAATGGAAGCTCCCCGCGGAGCCAGAGGCCGCATCCAGATTGAAAAAGTAGGAGCAGAGAAAGATCGCCTTGCGCTCGGCAAACCAGCGCGGTCGTTCGAGCCTGCGCAGTGGCCAGTTCATGACCGGATGCCGCAAACTGATCAGGCCCTGAACCGCTTGAGGCAATGCAAGATAGATGCCCCTGAGCGACCATTGCCTTTTTGCCGGGCTGGCGGAGCGCCAGACAAAGGGAATCTCCAGATTGCGGCACAGGGTCTCGATTGCCTCGGCGAGATTCCTCGCTGCGCCATGGAGCACAAGCCTCGACGGTCGGCGTTCGACCAGAATCTCCTCCAGCGCCATCAGGCGCAGGCAGTCATAGAGTTGCGGCGACTTGAAAGGACTTTTCTCCGCCAGGCGCGTCATCCACCAGAAGCTGAAGCCGTCGCCGAGGTCGAGATGCTCGACGACACTCTTGCCGTTTATCTTTCGCTCACCCAGATCATGGATGAATTCAAGGTAGCTGGATCTCAGGCGTTTGGCATGCTCTTCAAGGTAGCGTGGCACTGATTGCACCCCGCTGCCCTCGGCGTAGCCCAACCAAAGCAGCACATCGCCGGCGTCGGACGGCGGCTCACCCTGAAGCGCCCAGACCACGACGGGACCGTTCACCAGCCGGATCCTGTAACAGCCAAGCTCAAGCTTTCGGCGGCGCCTGCACGGAAGCTGGAATCGCCATCACTTCGCCAACCCGGAGCCAATTGAATCCTTTACGTCCGGCGGGAGATCCAGTTCCAGCCGAGGCGCGGCAGTATCGTCATCCGCGCGCTTCTGGATGGAAAAAGCCGCAAAGCACAGTTTCTCGAAGGGCGTGACTGCCGTTGCCGAAGGGGAACCCCAGTAGCCGACGGCGCGGATCGATGCCGGGTTGAAGCTTTCCAGGGTCCGGATCAAGTCCCTGGCGTTGAGAACGACATAGGCTGCGCGCTCTCCTTCCAGACGTCCGTCGCAATTGATGTACTGGTATGACTTTTCCATGTCATCGCAACCATCGCCGATTGCAAGGCGGAAGGTCGCCACCAGGCTCCCCCCCGGCGCGACAAGTCCCCAGGCGGCAGCCAGCATGTCTGAAAACCGGACATTCCAGTCGACGCAGCTCAGCGAGAACACCACATCGTAGGAATTCCCGCGCAGGACACCCCGGCCCAGGTCGAGGATGTCGCCACACAGGATTTCGGCCGCGGGGTTCATCACCCGCCCCGCCTCGACCGCCAGCGGATTGATCTCCACCCCGGTGTAGTGCTCGACGCCGAATCGATCGCGCAGCGCCAGGCCCAGGCCGCCGCAGCCGCAGCCTATGTCGAGTATCCGCTGCTGCCGGTCGGGCCGGAGTTGCCCGATGATCGCGCGCTCGGATTCATAGAACTGCTCCCAGGTGACGCGATTCGACGTGAAATAGCGCGCCAGCTGGTCAGTCTGATAGGCAATATTGCTTTTCATCGAAGATCACGGAGGAACGATGGATATCGATTCATTAGCCTATTTGTATTGAGCCCAATACGTGTCCGCTGCCATGTGGCGCTCGACCAAGTCGATATCCTGCGGACTATCGACGGAAAAGGATTCGATATAGGGATAGGGCGCAATATGCTGGCGGAAAGGCATATCCAGTATGCGGTTGCTGTCGCAAGCCTCCAGTTGCTCGAGGCGGGTTTCGGGATGGGCCGAGAACGCTTTGAGGTACTGCCAGCGAAAGGCAAAAATGCCGTAGATCCGCCGCGCCATGTGCGCGGCAGTGAAACTCCCCTTGCAGTACGGTACCGGGGCGCGCGAGGTGTACAGCACCTCGCCCGCATCGTTGTGAATGATCTTGACCGTGTCCGGATTGCGCCAGATGGATTCCTCGGTGATGTGCATCGCGAGGACCGTGCAGGGAATCGATGGGTCCGCCCGCAGGGGCTCAACCACGGCGTCCATCATGTCCGGGCGCATCATGGGCTCATCCCCCTGCACGCAGACGACGATATCGTCATCGGCAATTCCCCCGTCCAACCGCTCGGCCGCCTCCGCAACCCGGTCCAGCGCCCGGGTGTGGTGTGCGCCGGTCATGATCACGGGAAAGCCCTTGTCGTTCGCGAACTGCTCGATCTCGCGATCGCAGGTGGCCAGGACCAGCCGGTCCCAACCCCGGTACATCCCGGCCCGCAGCATCACGTGTTCCAGCATCGGACGGCCGTGAATCGGGTACAGGGGCTTGCCGGGGAAACGCGATGCCGCCATGCGGGCGGGGACAATGCCTATGGTTTTCATCTTCGCCTTTGTCAAATATGAAAGTGGGTGGAGGAATCAGTATCCCGAAAAAGTCGGCGCTGGCGACACGGCGACATAGCCGCTCGAAGGCAGAAAGGCTTCGACATCACGGCCGTCGCCAGAACCCGCGCAGAAGGTCTCCATACAATTTCTCGTCAATACACTCCTGCATCGCCGCGAGAATTTCATCCGGCAGGTCAGACCCGCTCTCCTTCAGGATCGTGTCGCAGTCGAGACCGTTCGTCTGCAGGTGTACTTTCTCGAAACCGTTCCGCTCGTGCAGCATTGCGTAGGCACTGGTTGAGTAGAGCACAATGTGCTGCTCGCCCATGAGGATCCGCTTCGGGTCCATTCCCGTCTTGCGGGCGACGTCCACCAGCAGGCACTGTCCGTGCGGCACCTCCGATACAAAAAGCCCGCCAGGAACAAGGAGCTCATGGACCCGTCGCAAAAACGCGCCGGGATCCACCACGTGTTCCACCACGCCCCACGCCATGATGATGTCGAAGCTGTGGTCCGTCGCATAGCCGTCCAGGGAGCCGTGGAATACTTCTTCGTGACCACGTCCGCGCAGCCATTCCACTGCAACCGGATTCATCTCGATCACATGGGAAAGCCAGCCCTCGTCCCGGAACACGTCCGGAACCTCGCCGATGCCGGCGCCTATGTCCAGCACGCGACCCCGTCCCTTCCCTCCCCAGCGGGCAACGGTCTGGGCAAACTTGCGGCGGCCGATCAATTGCTTGCGCTGCTCGAATACGGGGAGCATGGAGCGTCCGTACATTTCGCTGTAGTACGCGTCGCTGTACAGATCCTCAATACAGGCGTCCGACAGGCGAGGGCTGACGTAAAGGGTCTTGCATTCCGCACAGGTCCTGTGCCAGAAACCATTCAGGTTGAACGACTGCTCGATGGCGGTCGAGTTGCAGTACGGGCAGGGCACTTCCAGCGTATATGCCGGATTCAATTCGTTCGTGCCCAAATAGTACTTGCTCAGCATGGCCTCCCATGCACTCTTCAATCCCTCGAAATCGGGCTTGATCCGGTCCGCCCTCAGTATTTGTTCCGTCGCCATTTTGTCCTTGCTCGTAGTGTTGCCCGGTCGCCGCCTTGATTTCGGTCCAGGTGCTCAGATGGCCGACGGAATGGCGGTACGGTAGATTCCGGCCAGACGATCATCTTCCCGTCCCAGGCGAGTGCTGTCGCCGGCCGTGGCGACGTCCACCCACCCTTTGCTCTCGTCCGCCCGATAGAACGAGTTCAGGAGCTGGATCGTTCGCAGGGTATCTTCATAGGGAACCGGAAATTTCTGCTCCCCCTTGAAGTGCGCGAGGATTTCCTCGTAGATCTTCACGTGACCATGGCCGTAGACATTTCCCGAAAAATCCTCGGAGTTTGCCGCGCAGGCCTCCGGATCGGGTGTGTAAATCTGCAACTCGTTTACCGCAATGCCGCCGATCTGCGCCAGCCCGTTCTCGCAAACCAGTGACAGGCTTGCCTCGTAGTCTATGGGGCGGGCGGCGGTAGTCACCTCGAGCGCGCCGATCGCGCCGCTTTCGAACTCGATCACCGCGGTAGCGGTGTCCTCGACCTCGATATCGGCGCCAAGTGTCCGGTGGGTGCTGCAAACCCGGCTGACCTCGCCACCCAGGCGCCGCAACAAGTCGATATGGTGTATCCCCTGGTTGGTCAGGCATCCGCCATCCATGGCAAAGGTGCCGCGCCACGGGGCCAGGTCGTAGTAACGCTGGGGACGGCACCAGCGGACGCGCACCGCCACCGAGCGCAGCTTCCCGAGCTCCCCCTCGGTCAGCCCCTGCAGCACCCGCTTCACCGCAAGGTTGTGCCGGTTCTGGAACACGGCGAATATCTCCACGCCGGCGGCTGCCGCCCTGGCATAGGCGTCCGCCACCTGCGAGGGTTTCATGAAGGTCGGCTTCTCGACGATGATGTTCTTCCGGTATCTCGCCATGATATCCAGCGCATGCTCGTGGTGCATGCCCGAGGGTGTGACGATGGCGACCGTATTGATCCCGGGATTCTCCAGCAGCATGCAGTGATAGTTGTCATAGGCCCTGGCGCCGAACTGGTCACGATACACATTGGCCTTTTCGATCGCCAGATCACAGACCGCCACCAGTTCGACGCCTTCGGTTTCCATGATCGACCGGCAGTGATGGCCCGAAACGCGGCCGCAGCCGATAACCGCGACCTTGACCAAACTATCCTTCATCGCCTGCTCTCCACAACTGCCTGCCTGATCAATCCGGCCACGACTTCCATGACCGGTCTGGGTGCCACCGAGAACCTGCTGTAGCCAGCCAGGCTCGGGGTATCGAATGCCGCACGGTAATACACTCTCGACGACAGTGCAGCATGAATTGCCTGCGAGTTCGCGCCGAATGCGACATGCAGGAAATTGCCCGCCGTCGGCAATACGTCGAAACCGAGCGCCCGCATTTCTTCAACAAAGTACTGCTTGCCCTCGCGGATTCTGGCCACGGATTTCAGCATGTCCGCGGACCGGTCCAGCATCCCGGACATGAACTCGATGGCGACCGTGCTGACTTCGTACATCGGCCTCATCTTGTGCAACAGCGCTATCGTTTCAGGATGGGCGACGGCATAGCCGATCCGCAGGCCGGCCGCTCCCCACGCCTTGGCAAAGGTCCTCGCGACCACCAGATTGCGGGAAGTCGTCACCCATGGCACGGCGGTCCACTCATGGAATGGATGATAGGCCTCGTCCAGCAGCAATACGGTTCCGGAATCCTCGCAAACCGTCAGCACGTCGCGCAGGACTTCCGGTGCCAGCGTGGTACCCGTCGGGCTGTCCGGATTGGGCAAACAGAGCAGCTTCGGCCGGCATTCGCGCACGGCTGCCATGATCGCCTGCGCATCCAGATGGGGGCCGCCTGCGGTTCTCGCATATTCCAGCACGCGGACGGCGGCACCGAACATCTGGCTGTAGACGGGGTACATGGCGAAAGTCGGCGCCGTGTGCACCACTGCATCGCCCTCTTCGACGAAGGCCTCGAACACGAGACGGATAGCGCCGTCGCTGCCCGGCGTCAGCAGCAGATGTTCCGGGCCGATGCCAAGCCACCGTGCGAGCTTGCGATAGACTTCGCCCGCTTCCGGATAGGTATTCAGGGCCCGGGCTGGCAGCGCGCGCAGAACGCCGTGCAATACGGCCTCCAGTTCCTCGTCGAGATTCTCGTTCTTGTCCAGCCACAGACGGCCGGCGTCCCGCGGCGTCGAACTCAGGGCGCTGGGACGCTGCAGGACGGGGTTCAACAGGGAACGTCGGGGTCTTGTACTCATGCACGCCTTCTTGTCGGATTATCCCGGACTGATCTATTCCTCAACCGGAATGCTGTTGTCGTCGAGTCCGGCAATCGCCGCGCGGCCCATGGCCAGTATCGCTTCCTGGGCACTGCCCCCGATGTGGGGTGTGGCGAGAAAATTCGGAAGCGACAGCAGTTCTGCATCCAGCGGCGGTTCGACGGCGAATACGTCGAAAGCCGCGGCCGCCAATCGCTTCTCCTGCAGCATGCGTTTCAGCGCAAGCTCGTCGACCAGGCCCCCTCGCGCAAGGTTGATCAGCACCGCGGAAGGCTTCATCAGGGATAGCCGCCGTTCGTCGAGCATGCCGCGCGTGCTCTGATCCAGTGGCACATGCAGGGTCACCACGTCAGCCTGTGCCAGAAGTTCCTCCAGGGCCACCGGCTTAACGGCGTGGGCGCCGTAGAATTCCCGATAGTCGCGAATGTCGTTGGCCAGAACCGGGGTCCCGAAAGGCTTCAGCATCTGGACGAGGTCCTTGCCGACATTTCCGCAGCCGATGATGCCAACCGTCCTCCCGGAAAGGTGTCCGCCGACATGCTGGCGCCAGGTTCCGGCAAGAACCTAGCGATTGGCCGCCGGAACGTGGCGCAGCATCGCGATGGCGAATGAAATCACCAGCTCGGACACGGACCGCCGGTTCACGCCGCCCGTCCACCCAAGCCGCTTGCCGTGCGCACGCATCGCCGCCATGTCGATCATGTCCAGCCCGACGCCATACTTGCTGAGCACCTTGAGTTCGGGAAGTTGGCCCAGAACGTAGTCGTCGATCACTTCCAGGGCGGTGATCGCCTTGTCATGCCCCTTCAGGAATTCAACCAGGCTGTCTCCCCGCAGTTGCAGGCCGGCATCATTGAAGGTGGCGCTCGGGTAACGCGCCAGCAATTCCGCGCGCAAAACCGGGTTGGCGGAAAAGGAACGGGAGCAAACCGCGACCTTGATTTCGCGGCTCATGCGCCCAGGCCCTCCAGAAAACTTCTGCACTGATCATGGAAGGCATCATCCGGCGGGACTTGAACTCGCTGGATGGCGGCATTCTCGCCGACCGGCAGAATCAGTCCCAACCGGGTGCTGGTGTTCTTCTTGTCCTTCATCAGTGCGGACAGAAGCGGAGCCATGGGAATGGGCGTGGCGGAATAGTCGCCGTAGTTCTTGCACAGTGTGGAATGCATTCGTTCAAAGTGATAGCCCGGCAACAAGCCCCTTGCTGCGGCGACATGATTGGCCATGTCCATACCCATGGTCACTGCGATTCCGTGCGGTACCGCGTAATCGGT
>CAIZHL010000016.1 GCA_903932755.1 uncultured beta proteobacterium | reverse complement strand
TCCCGATGAGCATCGCGATGATGGGTTCGGACATCACCGAATGGCGGCGCATGGGTGACCGCTTGCGCCTGAACGCGCAGGTGTTCGACAGCTCGAACGAGGCGATGGTCATCACCGACCGCCAGAACAACATCATTTCGGTCAATCGCGCCTTCACCAGGCTCACCGGGTATGAGCGGGAAGAAGCGCTCGGCAAGAATCCGCGGATTCTGAATTCAGGCAGGCAGGATGCGGCCTTCTATCGCAGCATGTGGGAAAGCATCATCGAAAACGGTTTTTGGCGCGGCGACATCTGGGACCGGCGCAAGGACGGCAGCTGCTACCCGAAGTTCCTGTCGATTACCGCGATACGCGACGATGGCGGCGAGATCGTCAAGTTCTCGGCGGTTTTCTACGATGTCAGCGAGCGCAAGGAGATGGAGCTGCAGCTGGAAAACCTGGCCCACTACGATTCGCTGACCGGGCTGCCCAACCGGATGCTGCTGCATGATCGCCTGGAGCAGGCCATCGCCACTGCCGAGCGGCAGCGCCAGCATTTCGCCCTGCTCTTCATCGACCTCGACGGGTTCAAGCCGGTCAATGACGAGCACGGCCATGGCGTCGGCGACGCGGTGCTGAAACTGGTCGGAGAACGCCTGAACATGGTCATACGCGGCATGGATACTGCGGCGCGTTTGGGCGGGGACGAATTCGTGGTGATCCTGACCGATATCCACAACCGGGAAAACACCGAACGTGTTGCGGAAAAGATCATCGGCGAACTATCCGAGCCTTATCAGGTGGCCGGAAAAACACTGTCTATCTCTGCCAGCATCGGCGCCAGCCTGTATCCGAGCGACCAAAAGGTGGCCATGGACCTGCTGCGGACGGCCGACGAAGCCATGTACCAGGCCAAGCGTGACGGCAAGCGGCGGGTGAAGTTTTATGGTGGATTTGCCTGAGCATAAAATCAGCGCTCGGACGGCACTCGATTACAGAGCCAACATGAAATCGACGGACGCAATTTCAACGGTCATCCCGGGCTTGACCCGGGATCCAGTAACGCTTGCCGACTGGATTCCGGCGTTCGCCGGAATGACGGATCCATCCCTCTGATGCTGCATGACTGACTGCTAGGGCTTTTTGCTCCATTTGGCGTCGGCGTCGCGCAGCCACCAGCCGGATTTCCACTGCTGGAGCCAGCGGGCGCGCTGAAGTTCCCAGACTTCCGCTTCGTCGTTGCGCCGGCCGTTGCTGTCGGCCAGGGCCTGGATCAGGGCCCGGCGTTCCGGGTTTTCGGCGTCGATCAGCTTTTCCGCGATCTGGCGCTTGGCCAGCGTCATCTTGCTGCCGTCGCGCAGATAGATGAAACCATCGTGGCCCAGGCCGATTTCGCCGGATTCGTAAAAGCGCACCAGGCGCGAAGTGCGTTGCGCGAGGGAATGCTTGACGACGATCACAGTCGGGGAGCCGATATCCAGATTGATCGGCGGCTTGGCGGCATCCTTTACGGGCTCGGCGGCGATGGCGGGCAGCGCGAGGCCGGCCAGCAGAAGGAGTGCGAATTGATTCATCGAGGTTCCTTGGGGTTCATTTTCCGGCCAGAAGCAGTTTGAGGTCGGCGGCGACGTTGGCGGGCGTCTCGCCATGGCGCAGCAGCAGTCTGAGTTTGCCCTGCGGATCGAAGGCATAGCTGCCGGTGGAGTGGTCGACGCTGTAGCTGCCCGGCGTCGTTCCCGGCTGTTTGGCATAGAACACCTTGAAGTCCTTGGCAACCGCGGCAATGGTTTTTT
>CAIZHL010000015.1 GCA_903932755.1 uncultured beta proteobacterium | reverse complement strand
GGCCGTTTCTGGAAGACCATCCAGACGCACAAGGTCTCGGTGTTCTACACCGCGCCGACGGCGATCCGCTCGCTGATCAAATCCGGCGAAAACACCCCGACGACGCATCCGAAGAACTACGACCTGACCAGCCTGCGCATCCTCGGCTCGGTCGGCGAGCCGATCAATCCGGAAGCCTGGATGTGGTACTACAACAACGTCGGCGGCGCGCGCTGCCCGATCGTGGATACCTTCTGGCAGACCGAGACCGGCGGCCACATGATCACCCCGCTGCCCGGCGTTACGCCGCTCGTCCCCGGTTCCTGCACGCTGCCCTTCCCGGGCATCGCAGCCGCGATCGTCGACGAGACCGGCAACGACGTCGAGTGGGGCAAGGGTGGCTTCCTGGTGGTCAAGAAGCCCTGGCCGGCCATGATCCGCACGATTTACGGTGACCCCGAGCGCTACAAAAAGTCCTACTTCCCGGTGGATTTCGGCGGCAACCTGTATCTGGCCGGCGACGGCGCGATGCGCGATGCCAAGACCGGCTACTTCACCATCATGGGCCGCATCGACGACGTGCTGAACGTTTCCGGCCACCGCATGGGCACCATGGAAATCGAATCGGCGCTGGTATCCAACCCGCTGGTGGCGGAAGCCGCCGTGGTCGGTCGTCCGGATGACCTGACCGGTGAAGCGATCTGTGCCTTCGTGGTGCTGAAGCAGGCACGTCCGACGGCGGAAGATGCCAAGAAGATTGCCAACGACCTGCGCAATTGGGTCGCCAAGGAAATCGGCCCGATCGCCAAGCCGAAAGACATCCGCTTCGGCGAGAATCTGCCCAAGACGCGTTCCGGCAAGATCATGCGTCGCCTTCTGCGCAGCCTGGCCAAGAACGAGGAGATCACCCAGGACGTTTCCACGCTGGAGAACCCGGGGATCCTGGATCAACTCAAGCAGAACGCTTAAGGCTAAAGCGTGCTGGAAGAAAGCGCCCCTCGCAAGATGGGCGCTTTTTTTATGTCCCCGCCCGAGGCGGGGACGTTATCCCGGCGTGGGGTATGTCTCCGGCGCGAGCCGGGGCCAGCCCCTTGCGGGCCATGTCCGCGCGGCAGGCGAGAATGGTATCCCCTTGCGGCGCACCGAGTTGGAAAACTCCCGCCCGCAGGCCGAGCGAGGCGGGGTACCATGCCGAGGAGGGAATGGTTTCCGATGGAGGTGATGACATGATTCGAACCCGACTCGTCGCGCAACGCCTGGCCTTTCTGTTCCTGGTCGGCTGCTTCTTTTTCAACTATCCGCTGCTGTCGGTGTTCAATCGTGGCGGGGATTTTTTTGGTTTGCCGCCGCTGTATGCATGGTTGATGGGTTCATGGCTGGCGCTGATTGTCCTGATGGCCCAGGTCGTCGAAGGCAAGAAAGACTGAGATGCTGCAAGGCTGGGTAATCGTCCTCGCATCGTTCCTGTATCTGGGCTTCCTGTTCGCCATCGCCTGGTATGCCGATCATCGCGCCGATACCGGACGTTCGCTGATCTCCAATCCGGTGGTGTATGCGCTCTCGCTCGGCGTGTATTGCACCACCTGGACCTTTTACGGCAGCGTCGGCCGTGCGGCCGCCAGCGGCATCGGTTTCCTGCCGATCTATCTGGGCCCGACCCTGCTGTTCGCGCTGGCCGGATTCATCCTGCACAAGATGATCCGCGTCGCCAAGGCCAATCGCATCACCTCGATCGCCGACTTCGTCGCCTCGCGTTACGGCAAGAGTCAACTTTTGGGCGGACTGGTGACGGTGATCGCGGTAGTCGGTGTGATTCCCTACATTGCGCTGCAGTTGAAGGCGGTATCCAACAGCTTTGCCATCCTGTCCAGCTACCCGGAAATCATCATGCCTGCCACGGCCGGCGCCGTGCCGCTGTTCCAGGACAGCGCGCTTTACGTGGCGATGATCCTGGCGGCTTTCACCATCCTCTTCGGCACGCGCCATCTCGATGCCACCGAGCGCCATGAAGGCATGGTCGCCGCGATCGCGGTCGAATCGATTGTCAAGCTTGCCGCATTTCTGGCGGTGGGAATTTTCGTTGTCTGGGGCATCCATGAAGGTGTCGGCGACATTTTCGCGCAGGCAGCGGCAGTACCCGAGGTTGCCCGCCGTCTCGCCACCGCCGACTCCCCTGCGGCCTACGGTACCTGGGGAACCCTGATCTTCCTTTCGCTGTTCGCCTCGCTGCTGCTGCCGCGGCAGTTCCAGATCGCCGTGGTGGAAAACGTCGATGCCAAGCATCTGAGTCGCGCCGTCTGGATGTTTCCGCTCTACCTGTTCCTGATCAATCTTTTCGTGCTGCCGGTGGCGCTGGCCGGCATGCTGCACTTTCAGGGTGCCGGGGTCGATGCCGATACTTTCGTGCTGACCCTGCCGATGGCCCACCAGCACGAGGCGCTGGCGCTGTTCGTATATATCGGCGGCCTGTCGGCGGCCACCGGCATGGTGATCGTCGAGACCATCGCCTTGTCGACCATGGTCTGCAACGATCTGGTGATGCCGGCCCTGCTGCGTTTGCCCATCCTGGGGCTCGCAGCGCGCGAGGATCTCTCCGGCCTGCTGCTGGAAATCCGGCGCTGGGCCATCGCCGTCATCCTCGGCCTCGGCTATCTCTATTTCCGCGTGGCCGGCGAAGCCTATGCGCTGGTTTCGATCGGCCTGATTTCCTTTGCCGCCGTGGCGCAGTTCGCGCCGGTGGTGATCGGTGGCCTGTTCTGGAAGGGCGGCACGCGCGATGGTGCGCTGGCCGGCCTTGCCGTGGGGTTCGTGTTGTGGGCCTATACCCTGTTGCTGCCTTCCTTTGCCAAGTCGGGCTGGTTGCCGGACGGATTCATTGCCCACGGGCTGTTCGGCATCGAACTGTTGCGTCCGCAGCACTTGTTCGGCCTGACGGGCCTCGACGAAATCACGCACTGCCTGGTGTGGAGCCTGCTGGCGAACCTCGGCGCCTATATCGGCGTCTCCTTGCAGCGCACGCCGAATGTGCGCGAGGCGCGCCAGGCGACCTTGTTCGTCGGCGGCGCCGAGGCAGCCGGAATGTCCGCCTGGCGCGGCAGCGCCGGCGTCGCCGACCTGTTGCCGCTGGCCAGCCGCTTCCTTGGCCGCGAACGCGCGGAAGATGCATTTTTCCGTCATGCGCGGGAACGCGGCCTGCATTCGATGGAGGAACTTCCTTCCGATACGCGCCTGGTGAACTTCGCTGAAACCCTCTTGGCCGGGGCGATCGGTTCGGCGTCTTCGCGGGCGATGGTCGCCTCGGTGGTGACGGAGGAACCGTTGGGCATCGACGAGGTCATGAACATTCTCGACGAAGCATCCCAGGTGCGCGCCTATACGCGCGAGCTGGAACAGAAATCACTGGAACTGAGAATTGCCACGGGGGAGCTGCGCGAAGCCAATGCGAGGCTGCGCGAGCTGGATCGCATGAAGGACGATTTCATTTCCACCGTGACCCACGAGTTACGCACTCCGCTGACCTCGATCCGCGCCTTCTCCGAGATGCTCCACGAAGATCCGAAGATCGACCTGGCTCAGCGCACACGCTTCCTCGCCATCATCGTCAGCGAGACGGTGCGGCTGTCGCGCCTGATCAACCAGATCCTCGATCTGGCCAAGCTCGAATCCGGGCGTGCCGAATGGACTGTCGCCGCCGTCGATGTCGGCGAAGTGATCCGCGAGGCGGCGGATTCGCTGACTGTCCTCTTCGCCGAAAAGCGCGTGATGCTGGATCTCGATCAATGCGCTGCCGGCCTCAGCGTAATGGCCGACCGCGACCGCCTGATGCAGGTGATGGTGAACCTGCTGTCGAACGCCCTGAAGTTCGTGCCGGAGGACAGCGGATGCGTGAAAGTCGGCGCCGGCGGTACGACGGACGAAGTGCGTGTCAGCGTCACCGACAATGGCCCGGGCATCCATGCCGCTGATCACGAGGTCATATTCGACAAGTTCCGCCAGGGATCCGGAACCACCGATGTGCTTACCGACAAGCCGCAGGGGACCGGCCTCGGGTTGCCGATCAGCCGGCAGATCGTCGAGTATTTCAACGGCCGCCTGTGGGTGGAAAGCACCCCTGGATCCGGCGCGACGTTCGTGTTTACCCTGCCGCGTCAGGCAGGCGATAATAGCCAGACTGCGCATGAAGACGCGGCCGCCGGCCAAGGGCCGAAACATAACGACAATTAGCAGGGAGGAAAAGCGTGAGCCATCGCATTCTGATCGTCGATGACGAGCCGAACATCGTCATTTCGCTAGAGTACCTGATGAAGAAGGAAGGCTTCGAGATCGCGGTGGCGACCGATGGCGAAGCCGCGCTGAAGCTGGCCGCCGAATTTCGCCCCGACCTGATCCTGCTCGACGTGATGATGCCGAAGAAGTCCGGCTTCGAGGTGTGCGAGTCGCTGCGCGCCGACCCGGCGCAAGCCGGCGTGAAAATCATCATGCTGACCGCGAAGGGCCGCGAAACTGAGGTCACCAAGGGTCTCGCGCTGGGCGCCAATACCTACATCACCAAGCCGTTTTCGACCAAGGACCTCATCGCCCAGATCAAGTCCCTGCTGGCATGAAAGCGAAGGTCAGGTTCATCCTCGCGGCCGGCGTGCTGGGCCTGCTGATGACGGGGCCGTTTGCGCTGACGGCACTGCTGCTGTTTGCCGATGCCAAGGATGCCGAGCGCGCCGCCTTTGCCCAGTTCCTGCTGCCGCGCCTGCCGCTCGGAGGATTGATGACCCTGATGGGCTTCATCGGCGGCGTGATCCTGTTGCGCAGCCTGTTCCAGCAGTATGTCCATGGCCTGATGCGCATGGCGGAAACGCTGCGACTGATGCTGGGCGCCAATCGCAATTTTCGCGTTGCGCCGGAAGGCCCGCCGGAAGTGCGCGAACTGGCGCGCGCGGCGAATGACCTGGCCCAGCAGCGCAACGAATTGCTCAACGATGTCGAAGAGCAGATCCGCCAGGCCAAGGCTACGGTGGAAGAGGAAAAAAACAGGCTTGCCGCCCTGATGTCGGAACTCGCGTTGGGCGTCGTGGTGTGCAACCTCGATGGCCGCATCCTGCTCTATAACAGTCGCGCCCGCCTGCAATTCAAGGCCCTGGCGCAGGGCCCGACCTCAATGAGCGGCGGCGCCCTGATCGGTCTCGGACGTTCGATTTTCTCCATCCTCGAGCGTGGCCAGATCACACATTCGCTGGAAAACATCCAGCAGCGCCTGCG
>CAIZHL010000014.1 GCA_903932755.1 uncultured beta proteobacterium | reverse complement strand
GGTTCGCGCATGGACGACGTGATCTACGAGGAATTCAAGGGCACCGGCAACATGGAAATCCACCTCGACCGCAAGATGGCCGAGAAGCGCGTCTACCCGGCGATCAACGTCAATCGCTCCGGCACGCGCCGCGAGGAACTGCTGCTGGTTCCCGCCGTGCTGCAGAAGATGTGGATCCTGAGGAAGCTGCTGTACAACATGGACGACATGGAAGCCATGGAGTTCCTGCTCGACAAGGTCAAGGCCACCAAGAACAACGGCGAATTCTTCGACGCCATGCGCCAGCGATGACGGGATTGCCAACTCGCGGCCCCGATTGCGCATTGCGGCAAATTAGCGGATAATCCCGCCCTCTGTCGGTTCGCCAAACCCACGAACCGCGCCTGCAAAAAAGGACATGAAATGAAAGACGCCATCCACCCGAAGTACGCCGAAATTGAAGTTACCTGCAGTTGCGGCAACAAGTTCACTACGCAATCCACCAACGTCAAGCCCTTGCACATCGAAGTCTGCTCCGCCTGCCATCCTTTCTATACCGGCAAGCAGAAGATCGTCGACACCGCAGGCCGCGTCGAGCGCTTCCGCCAGAAATACAGCAAGAAAGCTGCCTGACCCAAGGTCGCGGCTTCCTGACGAAAAAGGCAGCTCCGGCTGCCTTTTTTTATGTCCGGCCCTGCGGGCTGGACGCTATCCCTCTCGGGATATTTCCATGCCGCAGGCGCTCACGGCAATCCCGCAACGCGCACTGATAAACTCGCAACGTGCCCTACCTGACTGAACGCAACCCCGACACCTCGCCGATCCTGGCGCGGTATGGCGCGCTCTTGCTCTGCGCCATCTGGCTGCTGGCCGGCGTCGTCGGCCATGACCCGTGGAAAAACGAAGATGCGATGCATCTCGGCGTCGCCTTCGGCATGGCCGGGGGCGGCGACTGGCTGGTACCGCGCGTCGCCGGCGACCCCTGGCTGGTCACGCCGCCGCTGTACCACTGGACGGCGGCCCTGTGCGGCAAGCTGCTGGGATGGCTGCTGCCCTGGCACGACGCCGCCCGCCTCGCATCGACCCTGTTCGCCGCCGGTTTTCTTGCGGCTGTCTGGCGCATCGCGCACCGCCATCTCGGGGCAAGCGCCGGGCTGGCCGCGCCGTTGCTCGCGATCGGCACGCTGGGCCTGCTGGTGCCGCTGCACGAGGCCCAGCCGGCGACTGTGGCGCTCGCCGGCTTTGCCGTCTCGCTTTTGGGCCTCTCGGTCTGGCGCGACCAGGCACTGCGGGGCGGCGCGCTCTACGGTGCCGGCATCGGCATCAGCTTTCTCGGCACCGGAATCGATAGCGTCGCCATCCAGTTCGCCACCGGATTGCTGCTGGCGCTGCACCCGGCTTGGCGCAATCGCGGCAGCGCCCTCGCCTGGCTGGCCGCAACGACCGTCGCGCTGGCGCTGATCCTGCCCTGGCCGATCCTGCTCTGGCAGCAGTCTCCCGCGCTGTTCGACATCTGGTGGACAGTCGAAGAGGCCAGCCTGACATCGCGCGGCGGCTTCAGTCCGGCGCACCTAGAACTCCTGGCCTGGGCCAGCTGGCCGGTCCTGCCGCTCGCCGTGTGGGGCCTCTGGCTGGAACGCAGGCACCTGCTCAAACCGGAAACCGCCATGCTGCTGGCGGCAAGCGCAGCCGCCCTGATCATGTTCCTGAGTGGCACCACCACCCGGCCGACCGCCCTCTTCCCCGCCCTGGTGCCGCTCGCCGTGCTGGCCGCGTCCGCCACCGGTCGCCTGCGGCGCGGCGCCGGCAATGCCTTCGACTGGTTCGGCATGATGACCTTCACCCAGGCGGCGGCGCTGATCTGGCTGGGCGGCATCGCCATCATGAGCGGCGAACCGGCCCGGATCGCGAAAAACTTCAGCAAGCTCGCCCCCGGCTTCATTGCCGAGGTCTCCGTCCCCGCCATCCTGATCGCCATCGCCGTCAGCGTCGGCTGGATCGCGGTCATGCTGCGCACGCCACGCTCGCCATGGCGCGCCGCAGCGCGCTGGAGCCTCGGCCTGACCACCGTTTGGATACTGCTGAGCGCGCTCTTGCTGCCCTGGATCAATTACGGCAAAACCTACCGTGGCGTCAGCGCCGACTTTCGCGAAGCACTGGGTGCCCGGCCCGGCTGCATCGCGCGGCGCGGCGTGGGACTGGCGCAGCGCGCCTCGCTCGACTACTTCGACGGCATCCGCACCGTCGTCGGCAGCCGCGCCGAAGAATGCCGCTGGCTGATCGTGCAAACCGCACCGCGCAACGAAAAAATCCTGCCCGGCTGGACGCTGGTCCGGGAAACCTCGCGCCCCGGCGACAGGGACGAGCGGCTGCGGCTGTATCGCCGCGACAAATAACTAAACCTTGAGAAAATGCTCGCGGTAATACTTCAACTCCTCGATCGACTCGAGGATGTCCGCCAGCGCCTCGTGCTTGCCGTGCTTCTTGAGGCCCTTCGCGATTTCCGGCTTCCAGCGCCCTGACCGCCATGCTGTCGATTGCGCTGGCGATGCCGCCCATCGCTTACATGGGGGCGGTGATCGTGTCCATG
>CAIZHL010000013.1 GCA_903932755.1 uncultured beta proteobacterium | reverse complement strand
CCTGCACCAGTAAGCGAGGAAAAGACCATGCAAATCATTCTGATGGAAAGAGTCGTAAACCTCGGTGGCCTCGGCGATGTGGTCAAGGTCAAGGACGGCTATGCCCGCAACTTCCTGATCCCGCAAGGCAAGGCCAAGCGCGCTACGGAAGCCAACCGCAAAGTGTTCGAGGAAAAGCGCGCCGAACTCGAGCGCATCCAGGCCGAGGCAGTTGCTGCCGCCCAGGCCGAATCGGCAAAGCTCGAAGGCCTGATGGTCCAGATCACGCGCAAGACCGGCGTCGATGGCCGCCTGTTCGGCTCCGTGTCGACGCACGACATCGCCGAGGCGCTGGCTGCGCAGGGTTTCCAGGTCGAGAAGTCGGCGATCCGCCTGCCCGAAGGTCCGCTCAAGGCTGTCGGCGATACGCCGGTGCAGATTGCCCTGCATACCGACGTCGTGGCGACGATCACGGTGTCGGTGCTCGGCGAACACTGATCCGCGCTGCACTCAAAAAAACGGGCCGCTGAGTAAATCAGCGGCCCGTTTTTTTATTGCGGCGCATAAATTCGATCCACCGCATTTGCACAGTTTGTCCACAGCATTTACACAGGTTGTCCACTTACCCTGAAGCCTGGAGCGGGGTAGACTCTGCGCTTCAATTTTGGAGACAGCGATGGCCCAGGTACGTGCCTTCAATCCCCCGCAGCCTGTAGATTCACAGGTCGCTGCGCTCAAACTCCCCCCCCATTCGATCGAAGCCGAGCAGTCACTGATCGGCGGCCTCCTGATCGACAACGCCGCCTGGGACCGCATCGGCGACGTGGTGCGCGAGACCGACTTTTATCGTGATGACCACCGCCGGATCTTCCGCCATATCGGAAAGCTGATCCAGATGGGGCGTCCCGCCGATGTGGTGACGGTGTATGAGTCCATCGAGCAGTCGAACGAGGTCGATCAGACCGGCGGCCTCGGTTACCTGGGCGAGATCGCCAACGCCACGCCGTCGGCGGCCAACATCCGCCGCTATGCCGAGATCGTGCGCGAGCGCGCCATCCTGCGGCAACTGGTCACCGTGGGCGACGAAATTGCCGGCAATGCGCTGAATCCGGCAGGGCGCGATGTCAAGGCGCTGCTCGATGATGCCGAGCAGCGCATTTTCCAGATCGCTGAAGCCGGCAATCGCGGCAACAACGGCTTTGTGCCGATCCAGCCTTTGCTGGGCGAAGTCGTCGAGCGCATGGAGACCCTGCTGGCGCGCGACAGCCAGTCCGATATCACCGGCGTGGCAACCGGTTTCGTCGATCTCGACCGGCTTACAGCGGGCCTGCAACCGGGTGACATGCTGGTGGTCGCCGGCAGGCCGTCGATGGGCAAGACCGCATTTGCGCTCAACATCGCCGAGCATGTCGGCGTCGAACTGCGGCTTCCCGTGGCGATTTTTAGCCTGGAAATGTCCGGCCCGCAACTTGCCACGCGTTTCCTGTCCTCGGTCGGGCGCATTGACCAGACCAAGCTGCGCAATGGCCGTCTGAGCGATGATGAATGGGATCGCATGACGGTGGCCCTGGGCAAACTCCACGAGGCGCCAATCCACATCGACGAAACGGGCGCCATCAACTCGACCGATCTGCGCGCCCGCGCGCGGCGCTTGCACCGGCAGTTCGGCAAGCTCGGCCTGATCGTCATCGACTACCTGCAATTGATGAGTTCGAATCGCGACGGCGAGAACCGCGCCACGGAAATTTCCGAGATCTCACGTTCGATCAAGGCCCTGGCCAAGGAACTCCAGGTGCCGATCATCGCCCTCTCGCAGTTGTCGCGTAAGGTCGAGGAGCGCAACGACAAGCGTCCGCTGATGAGCGATCTGCGCGAGTCCGGCGCCATCGAGCAGGATGCCGACATCATCATGATGATGTATCGCGAGGAGTACTACAAGCCCGACACCCAGGACAAGGGCACGGCGGAGGTGATCATCACCAAGCATCGCAACGGCCCCACCGACACGGTGCGCCTGACCTTCCTCGGCGAATACACGAAGTTTGAGAATTTCGCTTCAGGCTCGTCGTATAGAGCCTGAAGCGGAATTCTCAGTGAAGGCTAACTTGCGGGACGCAAGTTAAGGCGCAAAGCGCCGGCCGGAACTAAAATTTTTCCTTGGATTCGGCTTGCCGCGGTTGATGGGCTACAGCACTTCAGCCGCGTGATCGGCCAGCCGCGAGCGCTCGCCGCGCTGCAGCGTGACATGGCCCGAATGTGCCCAGCCCTTGAAGCGATCCACCACGTAGGTCAGGCCTGAACTGCCTTCGGTCAGGTAGGG
>CAIZHL010000012.1 GCA_903932755.1 uncultured beta proteobacterium | reverse complement strand
GTGCCAGAAGTTCACGGTGACGCCCAACTCCGTCATCAGCGCCAGCAGATCCGAATCCTTGATCCAGCGGGCCAGCGGCGCCGCGGTCTGGGCGGCGAGATCGACGATCGCGCGGTGCTGCGCCGGTTCGCCGGATTCGGTCTCGAAGACGCCGCCGATCATGTCCAGCCCCTCGTAGGTGTCGACCACGACGGGGGCCGCGTAGTCGGCGTAGAAGCGGGTGAACGAGGTATGCGAACGATCGGTGTCGAATCCGGTGAAAGCCTGCCCCTTGTCGATGAAGTACTGGGCCAAAACGCGCGCGGTAACCGATTTTCCGACGCCGCCTTTTTCGCCACCGATGAAGTTGAGTGAACTCATTCGCTATCCAGTCTGTGTTGGGTAATCAATGATCGGCCGATTTCTCGACCGCTTGCACTACAGCAAGAAGCGTGCGTTCCGTGTCGGCTTCATTGACAATTCTGTTCGCCCTTCGCCCAACCCTTGGCCCGCTTGGCGTACAGGCGACCGACGAGCCCGCGGCAGCGGACGTTCGCGGCGGCGGGCTGGGAGTACCGCACTACCGTGGGACATGAAATCGGCTGGCGCGCCAATTTGGTGCGGTGCCGGGCCGCAGGCTCGGTGCGAGCCATGGGGGTCGGCTCAGCATGGACGTCGGGCCGGCGTCATTTGAGCTTCCAGAAATCGGGCATGCCACGCCGGCACCGAAAGCCCCCCAATCGCCGTACCGCCAGCGCCGACTTCTTAGGATTGCCGCAAGCGGCTAAACTCTGCGCTTCCCGTTGAACGACTTTCCGCCGACCAAGATCATGCCCGTCAATTACGCCACCCCCGCCCCCGAAGCTCTTTTCCCCGTCGCCGGTGTGCGCCTCGGCACGGCCGAAGCCGGCATCCGCAAGAAGAACCGGCGCGACCTGACGCTGGTCGAACTGGCTCCCGGAAGCCGGGCGGCCGGCGTGTTCACCCAGAACCGCTGCTGCGCGGCGCCGGTGACGCTGTGCCGCGAGCACCTGGCGGGCGATGGCAGCCTGCGCGCGCTGGTGATCAATACCGGCATCGCCAATGCCGCCACCGGCGAGCAGGGCATGCGCGCGGCGCGTGAAACCTGCGACGCCGTGGCCAAGCTGCTCGGCTGCAAGGCTGGCGAGGTGCTGCCGTTTTCCACCGGCGTGATCCTCGAACACCTGCCGGTCGAGCGCCTGATCGCCGGTCTGCCGGCGGCGCAGGCCGACCTCAAGGCGGACCACTGGCACGCGGCGGCGCACGCCATCATGACCACCGACACCGTGGCCAAGGCCGCCTCGCGCCGTATCGAACTGGGCGGCAAAACCATCACCGTCACCGGCATCAGCAAGGGCGCGGGCATGATCCGGCCCAACATGGCGACCATGCTCGGTTTCGTCGCCACCGACGCCGGCGTCGCCTCCGGCCTGCTGGCGCAACTGGCGAAGGATGCGGCGGACCAGAGCTTCAACTGCATCACGGTCGACGGCGATACCTCGACCAATGATTCCTTCGTCGTCATCGCGACCGGCGCCTCGGGCCTTGAAGTCGATGCCGCCTCGCCGCACTGGCCAGCCTTGCGCGCGGCGGTGTTCACCGTGGCGCAGGAACTGGCCCAGGCCATCGTGCGCGACGGCGAGGGTGCGACCAAATTCATCAGCGTAAAAGTCGGCGCTGGCGCTACGGCGGAGGAATGCCGCAAGGTGGCCTACGCCATCGGCCATTCGCCGCTGGTGAAGACGGCCTTCTTCGCTTCCGATCCCAACCTCGGGCGGATACTCGCCGCGATCGGCTACGCCGGCATCGACGACCTCGACGCCGCCGGCGTGCGCGTCTGGCTCGGTTCGGGCGACGAGGAGGTGCTGGTCTCCGAGCACGGTGGACGCGCTGCGAGTTACCGCGAGGAAGACGGCTCGCGCATCATGAAGAACGCCGAGATCACGGTGCGCGTGGACCTCGGACGCGGCCTTGCAGCGGCTGTCGTCTGGACCTGCGATTTCTCCTATGATTACGTCAAGATCAACGCCGACTACCGTTCCTGAGGACACCATGACCATCGCCGACCAAGC
>CAIZHL010000011.1 GCA_903932755.1 uncultured beta proteobacterium | reverse complement strand
GCGACCAGTTGCACGACGCGGGCGCGCTCCACGATCAACTTCTTCTGCGGCTCGGTGCCTATCATCAACTCATGCAAGCCGACACGCCCCTTGTAGCCGCTGCCGCCACAGGTATCGCAACCCTTGGCACGGGTGAACACGAACTTGCCATCCTTGCCGTAGTCCTTGAGCAGGCGCGCTTCGGTCTCTGCGTAAGCGGCCTTCATATCCTTCTTGAACGCCGCGGTATTTTCGAGTTCGCTGCAATATTCCTTCATGAACAACCTGATTTCCTCGGCGTCCGGCGTATAGGTTTCCTTGCATTTGCACAGGCGCTTGGCCAGGCGCTGCGCCAGAATGCCGAGCAGGGCATCCGAGAAATTGAAGGGGTCCATGCCCATGTCGAGCAGGCGGATGATCGATTCCGGCGCACTGTTGGTGTGCAGGGTGGCGAACACCAGGTGGCCGGTGAGCGAGGCCTCGATACCGATGCCGGTAGTTTCGGCATCGCGCATTTCGCCCACCATGATGATGTCCGGGTCGGCCCGCAGGAAGGCCTTCATCACCATCGGGAAGTCCATCACCTTCTTGTTGACCTGGACCTGGCGCAGACCCTTCTGGGTGATTTCAACCGGGTCTTCGGCGGTCCAGATCTTGGTGTCGACCGTGTTGAGATAACCCAGCACCGAATGCAGCGTCGTGGTCTTGCCGGAACCAGTCGGGCCGCAGACGAAGAAGAGTCCATAAGGCTTGGAAATCGTCGCCTTGAGCTTGGTCAGATTGGTCGGCAGAACGCCCAGCTTGTCCAGCGGAATCGGTTCCCCACCGGCAAGGATACGCATCACGACGTCTTCGACGCCGCCGGTGGAGGGAATCGTCGCCACCCGCAGTTCAATGTCCAGCGGACCGTATTTCTTGAACTTGATCTTGCCGTCCTGCGGCTTGCGGCGCTCGGCGATATCGAGGTCGCACATGATCTTGAGGCGTGCCACCATCGCGTTGCGATAACTGGCCGGGACTTCGATGTATTTCTGCAGGGAGCCGTCGCGGCGGAAACGGATCAGCACCTTGTCCTTGCCCAGGCCCGGCTCGATGTGGATGTCGGAGGCGCCCATCTGATAGGCGTCGACGATAATCTTGTTTACTAGCTTGACCAGTTCGTTGTCGGCCGCAGCGGAGACGTCGTCGCTGACGGCGCCCTCGCCCTCCATGTCGCCCTCATCGAGGGTCGACAGCAGATCGCCGACGGAACTGTCATCCGTGTAGCCGGGAACGCCGGTGGCGCCGAACAGCAGATCCAGCGTCAGCCCGAACTCGTGGTTGGTGGTGACCCGATAGCTGATCTTTCCCCGCGGGAACACATTGTTGACGATGCGCGAACCCTTGACCTGCTCGGGATCCAGGCAGACCACCATGATGCCTTCGGAACTCTCTTCCACGGGCGCCCACTTGCCCTGGTCGAGGAACTCGCGCTTGAGGTTCTTCAGCAGGTCGGCAGGCTTCACGCGGTCGGCCTTGAACGACTCATAGGGCACATTGAAGAATTTGCCCAGTGCGACGCCCAGGGCTTCGTGTTTGACCTGGAACTCGTTGACCAGGACTTCCTCGATGGAGAGGTTCTTGCGCCGCGCCGTGCGTGTCGCCAGTTCCAGTTCCTGCGCCGAAATGACGGCATCCGAGACGAGGAAGTCGTACTTCGTCTTGACGGCCTGTGCCGGCTTGCTGCGCTGGGCAAAGGCGATCGCCAGGGTCTCGCACAGACCCTTGACGCCTTCCTGGGCAACCGCAGCGAACGGCGTGCCCGCCTTGTTGTTGATCAGCTGGACGACGCCGAGCAACTCGTTGCTCTGGGCATCGACAACCGGCGCCACCAGCATCTGCTTGGTCCGGTAGCCCGTGCGCTTGTCGACTTCCTGCAGGAAGCGCAGGGAAGGATTGATCGCCTTGAGTTCCGCATCGTCATAGACATCGCGGATGTTCACAGTCTTCTTGGCCAGCGCGACATGGCCGGCGATGCTCTGGTCGGCGATCGGCAGGCGCAGATCCTTGAACGAGGTGAGGCCGGTCTTGATCTTCGATACGATGGATGCCTTGTCCTCGCCGATCGAATAGATCGTCAGGCGATCGGCGTTGAACAGGCTGCAGATCTCGCCGGACAATTCCAGCATGATCTCGTCGATGTTCGCGGTGGCATGTACCTTGTTGGTGACGACCTGCAAATTCTTGAAAAACGCCAGGCGGCTGTCCACATCGGACACAGCGGCTTCGACGGGGGCGGCAGGAACGGCACTCATCATCGTGACTCCAAGGCGCCAACGTGGGCCCGCATGCCGCCTTCGAGGAGGGTTGCATGAAGTCCGCGCTGGGAAAGCAGGAATGCGGCAGCGGAACTGCGACGTCCCGTCTGGCAATAGACAATGTATTCGATTTTCGGATCAAGTGCCGCCGAGGCCGGACGAATGTCGTTAAGCGGGATATTGATCGCTCCGGGATAGCCGTCGCTCTGGTATTCGGCGGGAAAACGCACGTCGATCCACTGCGCCCCGGCGACGATCCTTCGCTCGGCCTCTTCGCCATTGACCTTCTGCAGCAAGGGGGCCAGCAGCAACTGGTTGAAGTCCTGCTTGGACAGGCGCAGCAGCATGCCGTCGGTATTCATCACGACAGTCGCGTTGCGCACCGTATCGGCCACCAGGGCCTCCTCGCCGAAGGCATCGCCTTCCTTGATTTCCGCCAGCTGAACCGAGGCGCCGGCGACCATCCGGGATACCTTACAGCGTCCGCTTTCGATGAGGTAATAGTAGTCGCCGGGGTCGCCCTGTCTGATGATGGTCTCGCCACGATTTGCCGGAACCCGGACGAACTTTCCGAGCAACGCCTGGATATTCGCCGGCGGCAGGGACGCGAAAGCGCCGACCGTGAGATTGTCCACGGCAAACATGCTGGACATCATGCGCCAATCGGTTTGGTCGGGGAGACCCTGCTGTACGTCGCTCGAACTGGCCAATTGGTTCCAGGTCACCACGATGTCCAGGGGATCCTCTTCCAGGCTGAGCAATTCAACGTCGGTAATTGCCTTGCTGAAACGCGGGGCGTTTCCGCCCCGGGCTACCGGAGCCGCTGCCAGGTCATGGCCGCCGACCAGCACGCGCGAGGCGCCATCCAGAAGCTTCACCAGAAGCTGGCCGCGTACCAGATAGACGACCTGGCCGCTCCAGTCGGTCGTGGAAAAAGGATCGGTGGCACGGCTGAAAAGATGGGTGCGGCACAGGGGCAGCAATTCGCTCAAGCCCTTGCTCCCCAGCGACATCAGGGGTTGCAGGGTGGCCAACAGATCGACGTTCACTGTCGCGGCCATGGTCAGAACTCGAACAGCTGGTTGTTCTGCAGCATTCCGGGACGGAACTCGTTGCCTATGCAGTCTTCGATCTCCTGCATGGTCAGCTCGATCTGGCCGGGCTTCAGATGGGTGATGAAAATGTCGGCATCCCGCTGCAGGTTCGCCAGTTCTTCCAGCAGCATGCTCGGGCAAAAATGCAGGGAAGCCACTGCGAGCCGCCTTTCCCTGTCTGAAAAGGCGCATTCGATGATCAGGTAACGCAGGTTGCGGATGGCGTTCACATACTTCCACAACTCCGGGCAGGGGCCGGTGTCACCGGTGAATACCAGGCTGGCATGGCCCGAGTCGAGCTGATAGCCCACCGCCGGCACCGTGTGGTTGGCCGGGAGCGGAATCACCTTGCGGCCATCTATGTCGATGCTTTCGCCCACCCGTATCGGATCGAAGCGCATGAAGGGCTTCTCGGCGGTAGGGATGACGCTGAAGTCCGGCCAGATGGCCCAGTTGAATATATGCGCACGGATTATCTCCAGCGTCGCCTCG
Source organism: uncultured beta proteobacterium (assembly GCA_903932755.1). Lineage (GTDB taxonomy): Bacteria > Pseudomonadota > Gammaproteobacteria > Burkholderiales > Rhodocyclaceae > Sulfuritalea. Next base: position 4,741 of record CAIZHL010000011.1, on the reverse strand, counting down.
GTCGCATGGACGATCACCGGCCGGCTTCGCATGTCGCCTACGGTATCGACCATGAACGGCAGCGACGCGAGGTGATCGAGGTGTGAATGCGTGATGAAGACATGATCGATCTGGGCCAGTTCGGCGATCGCCAGATCGCCGACGCCTGTTCCCGCATCGATCAGGATGTCGTTATCAACCAGCAAGGAGGTGGTGCGCAGGTGTCGCCCGCCGATCCCGCCGCTGCATCCGAGAATTCTGACTTTCAATTGCGCCTCACTTGGTATCGAACTTCCATGAACCATCCCAGTCTTCGCCGGGAGGGTCATTGCGGTAATGAGCAATCCGATCGGCATAGACTTCATAGAGCTTGTGCGGTGACATGCGCGACAGGTTGAGGAGCAATACCTCCGCCTGGTCCCAGTTCTGTGAACGATACGCCCGCAAGGCCTGATTCCACAACTTGTTCTCTTCCAGCCTGTCCTTCTCAACCGCGCCTTCAAGCCCGAGCGGCTCGTAAATTCCCACCGGCTTGTCCTTGCCCTTGACCTTCACCAGATCCAGCTCGCGGAAGACAAATTCCTTTTTCACCAACTCGCGCGTCGCCTCACCTGCGATGAAGCCGACGCCATACTGTTTGGTGATTCCCTCCAGGCGCGAACCGAGGTTTACCGCATCGCCCATGACGGTGTATGACTGGCGCACCGGGGATCCCATGTCGCCGACGGTCATCGGCCCGGTATTCACGCCGATTCCTATCTTGAGTTCGGGCCAGCCTCGCGCGACAAGATCCTTGTTGAGCTCACGCAGGGCGACATCCATTTCAAGTCCGGTCAGGATCGCATTCTTCGCATGCTCGGGGTCGTCGACCGGGGCGCCCCAGAAGGCCATGATGGCGTCGCCGATGTATTTGTCGAGCGTGCCGCGGTGTTTGCGCACCACGATGGTCATCGCGCCCAGATACTGGTTCATCAGGGTGGCAAGTTCGTCCGGTTCGAGCCCTTCCGAAATGGTCGTAAAACCGCGCACATCGGAAAACAGCACGGTAAGTTCGGCCTTGCGCCCTGCCATGCTGTAATTTTCCGGATCCCGGCTCATTTCCTCGACCAGCTCCGGCGGCACGTACTGGCCGAACAGGACGGTCAGCTGCCGCTTGGTGCGCGACTCGACGAAGTAGCCCCAGGACATGTTCATCGCATACAGCAGCACGATTGCGATCATGCCGTTGGCCAGCGGCAGGACTACGTTGGAAACATGCCAGAAACTGAAATTCACGCTGAGCAGCAGCAGCAGCACGATCGAGCCGACCACCGTCGCCCGGAACGGCGACAGCATCGGCAGCAGGAAAACCATCACCGCGCCGGAGATCAGCACCAGCAGGACATCTGCGCCGAGTATGTAGGGCGGCTTGTGCTTGATCGTGGCGTCCAGCATGCCGGCGATCAGGTTGGCGTGGATTTCGACCCCCGGATAGGCGGCACCTACCGGAGTCGCGCGCAAGTCCATAAGTCCAGGTGCCGTGGTGCCGACCACGGCCACCTTGCCGGCGAGTTTTTCCTTGGGCACCCTGTCGTTGAGCACGTCGGTGATCGAGATATAGGAAAAACTCCCCTGGTAGCCCCGATAGGGAATCAGCGTCGCCGCATTCTCGTCCACCGGAATGCGCATGACGCCGCCGCTGGCCGCCTTCAGGTCCAGCCACTCCATCGCCGCATACGAGCCCGGCGCGTTCTCCGGATAGCCGGGAATGATCGGGGGATTGCCGAGCAGGTTGCGTACCATCGCCAGGGAGAGCGACTCGTAGTACTGCCCCTTATGCTCGACCAGCAAAGGCACCCGGCGCGATGTGCCGTCTATGTCCACCAGCGGATTGAAGTGCCCCGCTCCGGCAGCGGCCTTCTGGAATTCAGGCAGGTTGCCACCGTAACTCACCCACTGCGTGAAGCTGATGCGACGGCCGCTGAAGGTCCCCGCCGGAAAGACCGGCTCGGGTGCGGCGCCTGAGCTGACGCCGCCATCCTTGCTGGAAAAGTAATAGCCGAGGATGACCGGACGGTTCTTGATCGCCGCCACGAAACGGGCATCGTGATCGAGCTGCGGACGCAATTCGCGCAGGGTCGCCTGAAAACCGGGTACCTCCTTCAGTTCCTTCCTGGCCATGGACTCCAGTGACTTGAGGCCGGAACTTTCATCGGGCTCGGCAAACACGACGTCGAAGCCCACCAGCTTCAGCCCGTACTGGTCGAACAGCTTGTTCATCAGGGTCGCCAGCTTGTCCCGACCCCACGGCCATCGCCCCTGTTCGGCCAGGGATTTTTCGTCGATGTCGAGGATCACCACGCGCTCGTCGAGCGATTGCGGCATGGTCAAGCGCACCTTCACGTCATAGATGAGCGAGTCCATGTGGTTGACGAACGGAATCTGGTAGATGCGCGCCGAATGGCCGAGCAGAACCAGAAGGATCACCAGTCCAAGAACGTAGCGGGGAAGATACTGTTTCAAATGGGCTCCAGGAATTGCCTGCCGTCGGGATCAGCTCTTCAGGAAGAATTCCATCTTGATTCCAGCCAGTTCGATCACGTCATGGTCGGCCAGCTGATGTGCCTGGGAATCCAGCGTCTTGCCATTGACCGCCGGGAAATTGGCGCCCTCAACGTGGGTGATGAAGTAACCGTGGGGGCGGCGGGCGATGACCGCTACCTGGACACCCGGCTTGCCCAGGGTGGTGAGCGTCTTGGTCAGCTCCATCTCCTTGCCGGCATTCCCTCCGGAAAGAATCTGGATCGCGCCGAGCGGCAGCGCCGCCGCCGCGGGCGCCGCAGCGGACTGCGGCAGCGGAGCCATGCCGGGCGAGGTAGATGTGTGGGGCGCGGCCGGAGCAGCCGCCGCAGGGGGCGCTTCGGGCACGGCGACGGGCGCGGTCGCAGCGGGGGCGGCAGCAGGCTCCGGCGCGGCTTTGGGCGCCGCTCCGGGACGCAGAATCATGGTTTTCTCGAAATCCGCATTCGACGTTTGCTGCGGCAGCTCGCTGACATACTTCAACCGGTATTTGCCCAGTTCTATGGTGTCGCCGTTCTTCAGAAAATGCTTCTTGACGGACTGGCCATTGACGAAGGTGCCATTGGTGCTGCCCAGGTCTTCGAGGAAGGAATCGTTGAGGATGGTAATCACCACCGCATGCTCGCCGGAAATCGCCAGATTGTCGATCTGGATGTCGTTGTGCGGTTTGCGCCCGATGGTGGTGCGCTCCTTGATCAAGGGGATTTCCTTGAGCATTGTGGTTTCCATGCTGAGTATTAGCTTAGCCATTGTTGTCGTCCTTCGAAGTCACGGAGCGCTGCATTACTTGAACCAGGACAGGCAACGGGACCACCAGCCGCGCGCGGCCGGAAAATCACCCTTCACCTTGACCAGGATTACGGAAACATTGTCACGGCCGCCGTTGTCGTTGGCCATCTGAATCAACTGCATGGAGCATAACTCCAGGTTTGCCGATAGGGCTCCCAGCGTCATGCCGATTTCCTCGTCGTCAACCATGTCGTTGAGGCCGTCGGAACAAAACAGGTAAACGTCGCCCGGCATTACCTCATGATCGTGTATCTCGGGCAGCACTTCAGGATCGACGCCGACGGCGCGAGTCACCAGGTTCTTGTTCTGTGAATGGCGCGCCTGCTCCGGGGTGATCAGGCCGCTGTCGATCTGTTCCTGCAGCAGCGAATGGTCCCGCGTTATCTGCTGGAAATCGTCGCCGCGCATGCGGTATAGGCGGGAGTCGCCGATGTGGCCGACCGTGACCCGGTTATCGTGGAAGACCCCCACCACCAGCGTCGTGCCCATCCCCGCATACTGCGGCTGGCTCTGCGCCGCCTGGTAGATGGCGCTATTGACGCGGATCATGTGGGTTTCCAGGCTGGCATGCGCCCATGACTTGCCGGAGGCGTCGACGCTGCTCGGTTCCCGCTCGAGAAAGGCCTTTTCAAGTTCGCTGCCAAGCAAGGCTGTCGCCATGCCGCTCGCGACCTCGCCCGCGTTGTAGCCGCCCATGCCGTCAGCAAGCACGGCAAAGCCGCGCATGGGATTGGCCATGACAGCGTCTTCATTGTTCGAGCGCACCATGCCCGGATCGCTGCGGGTGACTATTTCGAGAACGGCATTCATGTCCATGGCCCGGTCCTCAGATGCTGATATCGACGCCGGAATCGCCGGCGGGGGTGGCGCTGCTCATTGTCACGCACGTACGGATATCCTTCGCGAATTCAGCACCGGTCTGGTAGCGTGCATCCGGATCCTTGGTCATCGCCCGGTCGATGATTGCCACCAGGCAGTCCGGCAGATCGGGGTTGACGCCGCGAATGTCCGGATGCGGTTCGTTGGCGATGCGGAACATCAGTTGCGCCATCGAATCGCCCTCGAAGGGCAGTTTTCCGCAGGACATCTGGTACAGCATGACACCGAGCGAGAAAAGATCCGAGCGGCCATCGATCTTCTTGCCCGCGAGTTGCTCGGGCGACATGAAACTCGGCGTGCCGAGCACCATGCCGGTCTTGGTCTTCGACGAATCGGTGATGCGTGCGATGCCGAAGTCGGTCACCTTGACCTGGTCGGAATCCGGCTCATACATGATATTGGCCGGCTTGATGTCGCGATGCACGACATTGAATTCGTGGGCGTAGGAAAGGGCATCGGCCACGCGCGCGACGATGCTCATGACGCGCGGCAATGGCAACAGATTGCCCGGCTTGGAGCAGGACACCAGATCCTT
>CAIZHL010000010.1 GCA_903932755.1 uncultured beta proteobacterium | reverse complement strand
TGATTGCAGAAGCCACCTTCGCCATCCTCGCCTGCGCCCGTATCGGCGCCATCCATTCCGTGGTGTTCGGCGGCTTCGCCTCCGGTTCGCTTGCAACCCGCATCGACGATGCCAAGCCCAAACTGATTGTTTCCAGCGATGCCGGCATGCGCGGCGGCAAGGCCGTGCCCTACAAGCATCTGCTCGACGAAGCATGCAAACTCGCCGAGTTCCCGCCCGAAAAAGTGCTGATGATCGACCGTGGTCTGGACAAGGGCTTCCCCAAGGTCGCCGGCCGCGACGTCGATTACGCCGAACTGCGCGCCCAGCACATGAACGCCGACGTGCCCTGCGAGTGGATGGAGTCCACCGAGCCGTCCTATATCCTTTACACGTCAGGCACTACCGGCAAGCCGAAAGGCGTGCAGCGCGATACCGGCGGCTATGCAGTGGCGCTTGCTGCTTCGATGAAGCATATTTTCCAGGGCGGCGAGGGCGAGACCATGTTCTCCACCTCGGACATCGGCTGGGTGGTCGGCCACAGCTACATCATCTACGGCCCGCTGATCGCCGGCATGGCCACGATCATGTACGAAGGCACGCCGGTTCGCCCCGATCCGGGCATCTGGTGGCAGATCGTCGAGAAGTACAAAGTCACCGTAATGTTCTCGGCACCCACGGCGGTTCGCGTTCTGAAGAAGAGCGACAACAGCTGGTTGCACAAGTACGATCTGTCTACGCTCAAACACCTTTTCCTGGCCGGCGAGCCGCTGGACCAGCCGACCCACGAATGGATCATGGGCGAACTCAAACTGCCGGTGATCGACAACTACTGGCAGACAGAGACGGGCTGGCCGATCCTGTCGACGGTGCGCGGCATCGAGGACACCAAGATCAAGTTCGGTACGCCGAGCTTCCCGGTTTATGGCTACGACCTGAGGATTTTCCGTGAAGACGGAACCGTCTGCGACGCCAATGAAAAAGGTATTGTCGGCATCGTGCCGCCGCTGCCGCCCGGCTGCCTGTCCACCATCTGGGGTGACGACGAGCGCTTCGTCAGCACTTATTTCAGCCTGTTCAAGGAGCCGCAGGTTTACTCGTCTTTCGACTGGGGCATCAAGGACGAGGAGGGCTATCACTACATCCTCGGCCGTACCGATGACGTCATCAACGTTGCAGGGCATCGCCTCGGCACGCGCGAAATCGAGGAGGCTGTGCAGGGCCACAGCGCCGTTGCCGAAGTGGCCGTGGTCGGTGTCAATGACCAACTGAAAGGCCAGGAGCCGGTCGCCTTCGTCGTGGTCAAGGACGCGGCACGGGTCGCTACCGCTGAGCTGAGGTCGGCGCTGGAGGCAGAGATCAAGAAGGTCGTCGATGGCAATCTCGGCGCCATTGCTCGTCCGAAGCGGGTGCATTTCGTTACCGGCCTACCCAAGACGCGCTCCGGCAAGATGCTGCGCCGCTCCATTCAGGCGTTGGCGGAAGGCCGCGATGCCGGCGATCTTACGACTATCGACGATCCGTCTACGCTGGATCAGATCAAGGCCGCATTGGCGGGTTGACTCGCTGTTGCAGGACGGGCGCCCAAGCATGGGCGCCCGTCTCCTGACTCGCCGCGGGCCAATGCCCGAGGCGAGTTCCTGCCGGGTTGGGAAGATGTGCTGCGCAATGATTCCTGCGCCTAAAGGTGCGCCGGCGTACCGTGGCGACCAGACTTTGCAGGCATAATCTGGACTCAGGTCCAGATTTTCGACGTTAATCCAATATGAATCATTCGGCTCGAAAGTGCAGCAGACAGCAGAGGTGCGAACCGTGAACCAGGATCAAGCCTGGGACGGAGTCGAACGTCGCCAGGATAATGCTGCACCCTACACGGGACCCGAACGACGCATTGGAATGTATGCGCGAGTCGAAGGTGTTCGCGAGGATCTGCTCCATCATGATCCACTGCTGGATTGCCTGGTCGAACTGACCCGGATTCATGGCCGGCCAAGTACCCACGCAGCACTTACCGCCGGCTTGCCGCTACCGGCAGAGGGCCTGACGCCGTCCTTGTTCGTTCGCGCTGCACAGCGTGCCGGATTTGCCAGCAAGCTGGTGCGGCGCCCTCTGGACGATATCGATGTGGCCCTGCTGCCGGTCATATTGCTGCTCAAGGGCAACGAGGCCTGCATTCTCCTTGGCTGGGACGAAGACGGCAGTTCCGCCACACTTCTATTTCCGGATACGGCGCAAGGGGCCGTTGTGCTGCCAAGGGTTGCCTTGCTCGCTCGCTATGAAGGCATCGCCTTGTTTGCGAGGCCGCATTTCCGCTTTGACCAACGCACTCCCGAGGTTGTCGAAGTGGTCCAGCGTCACTGGTTCTGGGGCGCGATTACGGAACAACTGCCTGTCTACAAGGACATCCTCGGCGCCGCTGCACTGGTGAATGTCTTTGCGCTGGCCATGCCGATTTTTACCATGAACGTGTATGACCG
>CAIZHL010000009.1 GCA_903932755.1 uncultured beta proteobacterium | reverse complement strand
GCCGGTCGAGATCGGATAGACCGGAATTTTGTACTTGTTGAGTACCTTCAGCACGCCCTGGATCTGCTCGACGCTGGCGGGCGTGATGGCGGCCGAGGGCGCGTGCTGGTCATTGGGCACCGGCATCATGATCTTGTTGTAGGGGGCCAGGCGAATCTCATCCACCACGACGTTTTCGGCGCCAAGAATTGTCTTGAGCTCGCCGATCGCCTTGTCGAATTCACCTGCCGCGATGCCCTTGGGCAAAGCCTTGCGCTTTGTGCTCATCTTCTTCTCTCCGCGTAATGTGGGTTCTGACCGACCATCTCAGACATTGATCAGGAATGAAACCAGGCTGCCCGGCGTGCCGTCTGCCTCTCTGGCCGAATTGTCGCTCGCCAGAAGCGCGCTGCGGTCCGCCGCCAGTTCCTGTCCGCCGAGCGTGCCGGCATACAGGCGGCCGATCCGCTCGGCGTGGTCGGCAAGCGAATCCGACCAGACGATGCTGGCCTCCAGCCCGGCCAAAGTGCAGCAGTGCCGCACTTCCTGCGCGGCAAAGCGGTGATGGGTGCTGACCACGCAGGCCGCACCGCGCACCGCCGCCAGTTCCTGAAAGATCAATGCGGCAGCATCGTCCATGACACCGATGACGCGATGGCCGGGGACCCCGTCGAGCAGCGCAGTCACGTGTGAATATTCGATCAGTTCACTTCCGGTGGCCTCAGCCTTGACTTGTTTGATACCGGCGGCAACAAATACCTGCGTCAATCGGAGGACCAGTTCGTCCGCATGCGGCAAACCGCTCTGGCCGACGATCAGCACCGGCTGTGCCGCCCCGGGCGTAAAGAGTTCGTTTGCCGCCTGCGCTGCCAGAGAACTGGAGCCGAGGGCACCGCTGGCCAGCAGCGACTTGATGAAGTTGCGCCTGTCCATGGCCGGCCTACTTCTTCGCGGCTGCCGCCGGACTGGAACTGACGAGCTTCACCACCCCTGCCAGAGCCGCATCGTTGATTTCTGACTCGCGGAAGGCCGGCATGGCGCGATTGCCATTGCGCACGATGGCCTGGATGTACTCCGGCATGAGGTTTCGTCCGGTGATCACCGGGCCGACATTCGCCTCGTGGCAGTAGCCGCACACCTTGTCGTAGATTTCCTGGCTGCTCTGCCACTTGCCGGTACTGTCGGCGCTGGCGTGGCCGGCGGCGACAAGTGCCGCAGCCGTCGTCAGCCAGCGGATGAAGGATAGGCAATTCATTGACGTCCCCTCTCGTTGTAAGCCCACATGTTCTTTGTGGAATGGCAAATACATAGCAGGGGCCGTGCCAGAAACTATCTAGCTGTTATCAATACAGCTTTTCTTTGTGCTATGCAACATACTGATTTTATTGGCTTATCAAATGGTCAGGATTTTTTGTGATTTGATCATTTGGTAACATCATGACGCATGAAGCAAGCGCGGGCGATCTCAGGCAATGTTGAGATTGTGCTTCTTCATGCGATAGGCAAACTGCGGGCGGGTCATGCCCAGCATGCGCGCGGCGGAACTGTAGTTACCCTTGCTGCGCTCGACAGCGGCCTTGAGCAGGACACTCTCGACGTCGTCCAGGCTGACCTGGTTCTTCAGCACATAGTCGAGGAAGACTTTCACTGTGCCCGCGTCCCGCTTGAGTACGCTGCCGTCCCTGGCCAGCGCAACCAGGTGCTGCTGCTTGACCTCGGACGTTACCGAGGGAAACAGGTCGGACAAATCGATGCGTCTGCCGGCGGGCGCCAGGATGACGCCGCGTTCGATGACGTTTTCCAGTTCCCGCACGTTGCCCGGCCAGTTGTACTGCTTGAGCGCATGCATGGCCTGGTCGGTAATGCCCAGCACCTTCTTGCTGTGACGTACCAGATATTTCTCGAGGAAGCGCTGGGCCAGCAGAGCAATATCCTCCTTGCGCTCGCGCAAGGGCGGAATCGTCACGGGATAGACATTCAGGCGATAGTAGAGGTCCCGGCGGAAGCGGCCCTCCGCCACGGCTTGCGCGAGATCGACGTTGGTCGCCGCGACCACGCGGACATCCACCTTGCGCGTGCGCGTGTCGCCGATGCGTTCCAGTTCGCCTTCCTGCAGCACGCGCAGGAGCTTGGCTTGCGCCGACGCCGACAATTCGCCGACTTCGTCGAGGAACAGGGTACCGCCGTGCGCCCGCTCGAAGCGACCCGGACGCGATTGCTGGGCGCCGGTAAACGCGCCCTTCTCGACCCCGAACAGTTCCGATTCGATCAACTGCTCCGGCAGGGCGGCGCAATTGACGGCGATGAGCGGGTGTTCGGCGCGATTGCCAACCTTGTGCAAAGCCCGCGCGAACATCTCCTTGCCGACACCGGTTTCGCCCAGCAGCAGTACCGTCACCTGGCTTTTCGCGGCGCGTTTGAGCAGGCCCGTGGCCTCCTTGAAACCCGGCGAGACGCCCACCAGGCTGTCGGTATCGAGATCGTTGTCTATCGAGTAGCGCAGCGACTGCACCTGATCCTGCAGGGCCAGGATGTGATCCGCCACCGAATCGGGCTCGAAATATTTCAACTCGTCTTCGACACCGGTCCACTCGTCCGCCGGGCGACCGGTGATCTTGCAGCAGGGCGCGCCGGCGGCGGCGCACTGGGTTTCCCGGTACAGGATGAACTTGCCCATCAGCGTGCTGGAATAGCCGCAGGCATAGCCCACCGCCATCCAGCAGCAGGGATCGGGCGAAAGGCCGAAGAGCTGGATGTGGGCATCCGCCTCGAACGAGGCCGTCCAGGTGAATTCGCCCAAAAGCACGCCTTTGGCGATATCCATTTCCATATGATCGGTCGTGCCGCAAACCATGCCTTCCAGCATGTGCAGCGCCGGGCCGGTGGCAAGGAGCTCGGTGGGCGACGCATCGGGATAGAGTTTGCGCGCCCACTCGGCATCGCGCGCACCCGATGCGTAGCCCATGCGCACCAGCACGCCGCGGGCGCGGTCGACGCCAAGCGAATCGATGAGCTCCTTGCGCAGCGCCGTCATGGCCGCGCCGTGGAGCAGAACCATGCGCGATTCGCCGAGCCAGATGTGCCCACTGTCAAAGGCGAAGCGCAGGCGCGCGGCAAGATCGCCGACCGCTATCGGCTGCTCAGCCACCGGCTGCGATTTCTTGCTGCTCTCCACGCTGCCTCTCGATCCGATCATCACCGGACGTTCGACTTTCCTCCACCCCTGGCCTGAGAGTAGGAAAGGGGCTCGCGCCCCTTTCCCCCGAACATCAGGACAGCCCGGACGCTGCTAGTTGGCGCCGCGCATGTTCTGCACCGTGAACAAGCTCGGCGGATTCTGTTCCTGGCTGACCATGCCGCGGAACTGGCCGGTGGTGCAGTGCTTGGATTGCAGGTCGACCATGCTGAAGGCGTCGTCGATGGAAATGCCGGTGCCTTTGTTGATCGGCAGATGATGGTCCGGATGCGACTTGCCGATGATGAAGTTCTTCCACAATTCGCCCTTGCGGTCATAAATCAGGCTGCGGCTCAAGGTCGCCGCCTGCGTGTCCATGTACTGGATGCGCTTGCTGATCGGATGGTTCGGGTCGGTGGGTACCGATTCAAGGATATACACCTTGCGCAACTGCCAGGTCACCAGCGGGTAACAGCCGCCCTTGCCACCGAACTCGACGTACTGGTAACCGTCCTTTTCCTTGAATTCGGTCGACAGTTGTTTCTGCTCGTTGTGGTTGTAATAGGCCATGAGGATGGTCGTGGTGCCCTTGTAGGTCCACTTCATGTCCGTGACGCGGCCGTTGTAGCCCTCGAAGTCCTCGATCATCAGGTCGCTGCCGAGGAAGGAGTCGGTGATCTGGCCGGTGGCGAGGCGACGAACGCGGCGCTGGAAGCCGAGGTAGAGGTTGGCGTCATCCTGCTTGAGGTCGTCGTCGTAGCGCTGGATCAGGAGCTGCGTGTCCTTGATGTCGATCGGCTCGAAGACCTTCATGTAGATCGCGCGGAACAGATTGGACGGGTTCGGCGTAATTTCCGGAACTGGCGGCAGCGCGACGCGGTGCTTGTAGTTGAGGAAGTGGAAACCGAACTTGTTGACCGTTTCGATCTTGCCGGTTTCCATCTTGCGGTACTTCCAGTAGAAGGGTTCGATCGAGGCGGCGTCACCCCAGTTGATGCCGTACTTGTAGTTCCAGGCCAGCTTCTCGCCGGCACGCGGATCCTTCAGGTCGGGCTCTTCCGGGAAGGCGCGTCCGGCGGCATAGCCGAGGATCTGGCCGTTCTTTTCGCCGAGCTTGACCTTGCCGATGCCGGCGCGACTGGCGTCGACATAGCTCTTGTGCAGGTCGAAGGAGGTGGTCGCGCCGACGGTGATTTCATAGTCGCCGTTCTTGATGACCTGGTACATCGCCGGGTCGAGCACATCCTTGGCCGAGTCGACATTGCCCTTGTTGATCACCACGCCGGGCTTGACGAAGGCATGGGTGGGGAAGCCCTTCTTGTAGGGATAGAAGGAGCTATCGATGATCTCGTCCGGCGTGGCGGCGGCGGCCAGCCCGGTAGAGAATACGGCGGCGGCGATAACCGAGAGTTTGAATACGGTTTTTTTCATGTTGGCAGATCCTTTGGTCAATCATCGGGATGCGCATCCCGGCACGGGACCGGGAGGCGCGTCTGTTTCTACTGGGTTCAGAACTTGTAGCGGACGGTGATGGAAACCTCGTCCTCCTTGTTCGCCATGCCGATCGGGCCGGCGCGGAAGCGGCCGAGAGGCTCGTAGCCGGTCAGGCCGACCATGCCTTGGGCAGTAGCAGGCCGGCCATTCTGTCCGCCTGAGAATGGCGGGAAGGGATTTCCGTCGCGGGCGTCGCTGTACTTCTGGGCGCCGTCGCCGAACTTGACGTTGGCGCCGAAAGTGATCTTCAGGTTGTCGGAATACAGCCATTCCACGGAGGGCGCGGCAACGCTGGATCCGGCCTGGAAGTCATGCGCCATGATGATTTGCGGGCTGACGCGGTCGTTCATGTACCAGCCTTTCATCAGGAAGGTAGCGATGTGGTTGTGTTCCCAATCCGGCATGCCGTACTTGCCCCACGCCCCGCGATGCTCCTCGTGATCGAGCAGGTGCTGGCCGAACAACTGGGCCGAGAGCAGGAAGGCCCGGCTCTCGTTGAGGAAGGGAATGAAGGTCGGCCGATCCAGGCCAATGACGTAGCGCCAGACCTTCGACTCCGAATACAGCGATTTACGCGCAGTGTTGGCAAACTCCTCGCCCTTGGTGACGGCCGTTTCCAGGCGCAGGCTCGATTTGATCTCCTCGAGTTGCATGTCCATCGAGCCGCCCACCAGATTGACCCGGGGAAAGTAGATGTCGAAGGCGATCAGATAAGGGTACGCCGCATTCGTCGCTCCGGTAAAGGCGTTGGTGCTGGTGACGCCCTTGGACCAAAGGTTGCGCAACGATGGCAGTTGTGAGCGGTAGGTCAAGGCATTCAGCGAGAATCCGGTGCCCTGGTAGACGCCTTCCCATTTCATGCCAATTTGGGTGTTCGCCAGCGACCACTCGGGCATGTGGGCCTTGCGGATGCCGATCTGGTTCGGGCCGAAGGTAGTCGCCAAGCCGCCGGTGTTGGGAAACAAGGCGCCGGCAGCGGCAAAGTTAGCCACCGTGCCGCCGTTGTCCCAGAGGTTCTTCATGCCGCGGAAGAAATCGCCGGCGCCGAGAATCTGGTTCGGCGTGCCGCCCTGGCCGAGATTGTTGGGGCGGAACTTGTCGAAGTTCCAGACGAACTGGACATTGGTGTCGTCGAAGGTTTCCGTCGCCCCCATGCGGTACTCGGC
>CAIZHL010000008.1 GCA_903932755.1 uncultured beta proteobacterium | reverse complement strand
TTGGTGTCCTGGTATTCGTCGACCAGCACATGCCAGAGCCGGCTGCGCCAGCGCTGCGCGACCTCGTCGTTTTCCGTGAACAGCTTGACCGGCAGGCGCAAAAGGTCGTCGAAATCCACCGCCTGGTAGGCGCGCAGGGTGCGTTCGTAAGCGGCATAGAGCTGCGCCGCGGCGGACTCGATGTCGTCCGCCGCATCTTGCAGCGCCGCCGCCGGTTCGATCAGTTGGTTCTTCCACAGCGAGATGCGCGACTGCAATGCGCGCAGGCGGCCCTTGTCGACATTGCCGGCGAGCTCCTGGAACAGCGCCGTGGTGTCGGCGGCGTCGAGGATCGAGAAGCCCGGCTTCAAGCCGACCTTGGCCGCCTCCTGGCGCAGGATGCGCACGCCGAGGGCATGGAAGGTGCTGACGATGAGGCCTTCGGCGCGGGCGCCGATCAGTTTGCCGACGCGCTCTTTCATTTCCTTCGCCGCCTTGTTGGTGAAGGTGATGGCGGCGATCTGCGTCGGTTTCACCCCGTAGTCGTCGACCAGCCAGGCGATCTTGTGCGTGATGACGCGCGTCTTGCCCGAGCCGGCGCCGGCCAGCACCAGCAGCGGGCTGTCGAGGTGGCGCACGGCCTCAAGCTGCGCCGCGTTGAGTTTGACCATGGGGTTAAAACACTTGAACCACAGAGACACAGAGGCACAGAGAAAACCTGGAGATTCCGAACCAGAACCTCCCCCGCTCCCTTGGTCCTTGTTTGTCTTTGCAGTTCTCTGTGTCTCTGTGTCTCTGTGGTGAGGTTCTTCTTCCGCCCTACTTCAGCGCGCCGAAAACCTTCTGCGCCATCGAGCCGGCGGCGCCGAGCGGATTCTTGCGGATCGCCTTTTCCTCTTCGGCCATCATCAGGTAAAGGCCGTCCAGCGTTTTTTGCGTCACATAGTTCTCGAGCTGCGCATCCTCCTCACGCACCAGGCCATAACTGGCCGCCTTGCCGGCGAGCTGGTCGTACTTCTTCGCCACCTGAACCTTGGCCATGGCCGTCTTGACCATGGGCTTGAACTTCTCGGTCAGGGGGCCGGAGGTGGTGCGGCGGAAATACTGCGTCGCGGAATCATCGCCGCCGGTCAGGATGGCCTTGGCATCCTCGACCGACATCTGCTTGATCGAATTCACCAGCAGGGTCTTGGCCTCGGGCACAGCGGCCTCGGCTGCCCGGTTCATGGCGGTGATCAGTTCGTCGGCCTTCTTGCCCATGCCGAGGCCGCGCATCACGCTCTCCACCTTCTGCACGCTCGGCGGCAGGGGAATCTTCACTTTCGAATTGGCCATGAACCCGTCCTTCTTGCCCAGCAGGTCCACTGCCTTGCCGGCACCCTGGGTCAGGGCCTCCTTGAGGCCGCCATTGGCGTCCTTGCCGCTGATGCTGTCGAGCGAGAGCGCGTGGGCGTTGGCGGCGAGCAGCAGTCCGGCGAAGAGGGAGAGTGTCAGGCGCATGTCGGGAACTCCTTGGCTGATTGCGATGGGCGGTGGCCGCGTGTGTTGCCATTATTGCATTTGCCCTGCCTGCCGTCAGCAGCGCAACCGGTGTTCGGGTATCGGCCGCCGATACCTCGCGTGGCAGCTGCTGCACCTTTCCGGATTCCGGTTTACCCTGTGCGCTGCCGGCCCCATGCTGAGCCCGCCCTTCACCATCGAGGAAAACAGCATGACACACGCTTTGCGCCACCTGCCCGCCGCCCTCACCGCCCTGCTTGCGGCGGCGGCCCTGTTCCACGGGCCGATCCACCAGCCGGCCGGCTACCACGACTTCGCCGACCAGTCGCTGGTCTGGGGCGTGCCGCATTTCTGCGACGTGACATCCAACCTCGGTTTTGCCATCGCCGCGCTGTGGGGCTGGCTGCGGCTCGCGCCGAACCGGGACCATGCCGGCCTGCGCCATGGCTGGGCCGGCTACCGCCTGTTCCTGGCCGGTCTGTTCCTCACCGCGCTGGGCTCGTCCTGGTACCACCTGGCGCCCGACAATGCCCGCCTGGTCTGGGACCGCCTGCCGATCGCCATGGCTTGCGGCGGCCTGCTGGCCGGCGTCTGGGGCGATGTTCGGCAAAAGGACAGCCGCAGCCTCGCCGCCTGGCTGGCGCTGGCCGGGGCATTCAGCGTCGGCTGGTGGCATTACACGGATGTGTCCGGCACCGGCGACTTGCGCCCCTATTTGCTGCTGCAGGGCCTGCCCATCCTACTGATCCCGCTCTGGCAGTGGATTTACGGCATGCCCGCCGCCGACCGCCTGGCCTTCGGTGGGGCGCTGGCGCTCTATGTCGTCGCCAAATTCGCCGAACTGGCCGACCACGAAATCGGTGCGCTGCTCGGCGTCGTTACCGGGCATACGCTCAAGCACCTGCTCGCCACCGGTGCGGCGGCACTGATCGTCGGGCGGCTAGTACTTAGGGTCACTGCACCGGGCTCGACCGGGCAGGGTGTGCATCACGCGATCACCAAGACAGCCTGACCCGGGAGTCAGGCTCCGGCCCGAGGCGCGCGCCGTCCGCCATTCCTGAGACAATTCGGCATCGCTGTGGAACGCCAAAACGAGACGCATTGAGGAATCCTTCCGATGAGTACGCAATCCGGCCTGATGCGCGCGCGCCGCTTCGCCCCGCTGTTCGTCACCCAGTTCCTGGGCGCACTCAACGACAACGTGCTGAAGAACGCCATGGTGGTGCTGCTGACCTTCCAGGCGGCGAACTGGACCGCGATCAAGCCCGAGCTGCTGGCCAACCTCGCGGCGGGCATCTTCATCCTGCCCTTCTTCCTCTTCTCAGCCACCGCCGGGCAACTCGCCGACAAGTACGACAAGGCGGCGCTGGCGCGGCTGGTCAAGCTGCTGGAAATCGGCATCGTGCTGGTGGCCGGCGTTGGCTTTCTGGTGCATAGCCTCGCCGTGCTCTTCGTCGCCCTGTTCCTGCTCGGCCTGCACTCGACGCTGTTCGGCCCGGTGAAATACGCGATCCTGCCGCAGCACCTGAAAAGCGAAGAACTGGTCGGCGGCAATGCGCTGATCGAGGCCGGCACCTTCGTCGCCATCCTGCTCGGCACGCTGCTCGGCGGCCTGCTTGCCGGCAGCAGCGACGGCACGACCTGGATCACCATCGTCGGTCTCGCCATCGCCATCGGCGGCTATATCGCCTCGCGCGGGATTCCCGTCGCCGTGCCGCCAGCGCCGACTTTATCGATCAGCGCCAATCCGTTCTCCGAAACCTGGCGCAACATCAACTTTGCGCGCGAGAACCAGACCGTGTTCCTTTCCATCATGGGCATCTCGTGGTTCTGGCTGTTCGGCGCGCTGTTCCTCGCCCAGTTCCCGGCCTATACCAAGAACGTGCTGGGCGGCAGCGAAACCGCCGTCACGCTGCTCTTGGCCACATTCACTTTCGGCATCGGCGTCGGCTCGCTGCTGTGCGAGAAGCTCTCGGCCAAACGCATCGAGCTGGGCCTGGTGCCGCTGGGTTCGATCGGCCTGACGCTGTTCGCGCTCGACCTGGCGATCGCCTCGCCGGCCGTACCTTCGCCCTCGCCCTTGGGCGCGATCGGCCTGCTGGCCTACGACCAGACCTGGCGCGTGCTGCTCGACCTGGCGCTGATCGGCATCTTCGGCGGGCTCTTCATCGTGCCGCTGTATGCACTGGTGCAGCAGCGCTCCAATCCCGAGCACGGCGCGCGCATCATCGCCGCCAACAACATCATGAACGCGCTGTTCATGGTGGTCGGCGCGCTGGCTGCCGCAGGCATGCTC
>CAIZHL010000007.1 GCA_903932755.1 uncultured beta proteobacterium | reverse complement strand
ATGGCCTGGGCGCCTCGGCGCGCGACTGCATCCTGCCCGTGGTGCCGATGTTCCACGTCAATGCCTGGGGCCTGCCTTATGCCTGCGCCCTGACCGGCGCCAAACTGGTGATGCCCGGCCCGCACCTCGATGGCGCCAGCCTGTATTCGCTGTTCGAGGAAGAAGGCGTCACCATGTCGGCCGGCGTGCCGACCATCTGGCTCGGCCTGCTGCAGCACCTGCAGGGGCACAAGCTCAGGCTGTCGACCGTCAAGCGCCTGGTCATCGGCGGCTCGGCGGCACCGCCGGCCATGATCCGCGCCTTCGACGAACAGTTCGGCATCACCGTGGTCCATGCCTGGGGCATGACGGAAATGAGTCCGCTGGGCACCCTCAATGCCGGCAAGCACAAGCATCGCAGCCTCCCCGTTGAAGAGCGCGACCGCATCCGCCTCAAGCAGGGCCGCAACATCTGCGGCGTCGAATTAAAGATTGTCGACGGCGACGGCAATGCCCTGCCGCACGACGGCCAAGCCTTCGGCGACCTGCTGGTGCGCGGGCCCTGGGTCACCAGCGGCTACTACAAGGCTGAAGGCGACGACGCCTTTCGCGATGGTTGGTTTCGCACCGGCGACGTTGCGACCATCGATCCCGACGGCTACATGCAGATTACCGACCGCTCCAAGGATGTGATCAAGTCCGGCGGCGAATGGATTTCGTCGATCGACCTGGAGAACATTGCGGTGGCGCACCCGGCGGTGGCCGAGGCCGCTGTGATCGGCGCACCACACCCGAAGTGGGATGAGCGCCCGCTGCTGGTGGTCATCCGCAAAGCCGGGCAGGACGTCAGCCGCGAAGACCTGCTGGCGTTTTACGAGGGCAAGGTGGCGAAGTGGTGGATACCTGATGATGTAGTTTTCGTCGATGACCTGCCGCACACCGCCACCGGCAAACTTTCCAAATTGCAACTGCGCGAGCGTCTGCGCGATTACCGTTTTTCGGGAGAATGAATTGACTACACCGATCACCCTGTGCGGCTTTGCCGTCAGCAACTACTACAACAAGGTCAAACTTTCGCTGCTGGAGAAAGGCATTCCCTTCACCGAGGCAGTTGTATATCCGTCTCAAAGCGAAGAAGTGCTGAACGAATCCCCGATGGGCAAGGTGCCTTTCATGCGTACGCCGAAAGGCGTGCTCAGCGAATCCCAGGTGCTGACCGAGTTCATCGAAGACAGCTGGCCCGAGCCCCCGCTCTTTCCGCGCGACCCCTTTGCCCGCGCCCACTGCCGCGAACTGATCGAGCACATCGAATTGCATCTTGAACTGCCGGCACGACGTCTTTACCCGGAAGCCTTTTTCGGCGGCGCGGTGTCCGAGGAAACCAAAAAGGAAGTTGCGCCGCTGCTGGAAAAGGGCCTGCGCAGCCTGGTGCGACTGGCCCGGTTTTCGCCCTTCGTCGCCGGCAGCGACTTCACTCACGCCGACTGCGCGGCCTGGGTACACCTGCCCCTGGTCAGCCTGGCCACGCGCAAGATTTACGGGCGGGATTTTCTCGATGAATTCCTGCCCCAGGCAAAGGCATACCTGGCCTTGATCGGCGAACGGCCGCATGCGCAGAAAATCAGCGCCGACCGCAAGGTGGCCATGGAGGCCTACATGTCGCGAGCCAAGAAATGAGCCAGCACATCCGCAGCGAAATCAAGGATGGCGTGTTTCATGTCGAGATCGCGCGCCCGGAGAAAAAGAACGCCCTGACCGCCGACATGTACCGCGCTCTGGCCGAGGCGCTGGCCCGTGCCGAGGCCGCCGCGGAGGTGCGCGTCATCTTGATTTCGGGTGCGGGCGGCAACTTCACCGCCGGCAACGATCTGGCTGATTTCCTCGACCACCCGCCGGCGGACGAGGACGCCCCCGTGTTCCGCTTTCTCAATGCCTTCGCCAGCCTGCAGAAACCCTTCGTGGCCGCAGTCGACGGAGTTGCCGTGGGCGTCGGCACCACCATCCTGCTGCATTGCGATCTCGTCTATGTCGGCGCCTCGGCACGCTTCGCCCTGCCCTTTGCCAACCTCGGCTTGACGCCGGAGGCCGCATCCAGCCTGCTGCTACCCTTGCGCACCGGCCATGCGCGCGCCGCCGAGATGCTGATGCTGGGCGAAGTGTTCCCGGCACAAACCGCGCTCGACGCCGGCATCGCCAACGCGGTCCTGCCTGACGGACAGGTACTGGCTCACGCGCTGGAGCGCTGCCGCAAACTGATCACGCAACCGGCCGCATCGCTGCGCCTGACCAAGCAGTTGATGAAACGCGCCCAACAAGCCCTGATCCGCGAGACCATGAGCACCGAGGCAGAGATCTTCCGCCAGCGCCTGGTCTCGCCGGAAGCCAAGGAAGCCTTTGCCGCCTTCTTCGAAAAACGCAAGCCGGATTTCTCGAAATTTGCCTAGCCGGCTTTGGCAGGCTGCTAAAATCCGCAGCCCGACGGATGGGTGGCAGAGCGGTTGAATGCACCGGTCTTGAAAACCGGCGAAGGTGAAAGCCTTTCGTGAGTTCGAATCTCACCCCATCCGCCACGGGGTCGCCTTTCGCCGTTCCGCCAACGCCGACTTTTCTGAAGCAGTTGGCCGAATCGTGGCTACCGTTGCGCTTGCGGCATCGCGCCGTCGATCAGAACCGCATCGGACGGAGGGCTCTCTCCGGCAGGAAGCGCAAGCAGATTTCCCGAGACGAGGCCGGGAAACAGATTCGTCTCGCAACGGCGAAAGTTGTTCGGCGAGAACAATGGCGGTCGATGCAGGAAAACGCGGTATCCGATTTTCTCGAGAAAGGCCGTTAAAGGTTCCTGCATTCCCGGTCGGTCACATTCGACATACAGTACCGGGCGATGTACTTCGATCAGGCGCGTTCCGCCGTGCAGTGCTTCCAGTTCGAGTCCTTCGATATCGACTTTGATAAGCCGGCATTGCCGCAAACCCAGATCGTCGAGGCGAACGAGTTCGACAGGTTCGCCCACGCCCGACCCGGTCAAGCCGACGCCTCCGAAATTTTCCGGGTTCGCCGGATCCTTGCGCTCGATGAAGGCGATTCCGGACTGCGCCCCGACCGCATGCCGCCGCGCTTCGACGCATGAAACACCGCTTTCCGTCAGCGTCTCCGTCAGGCACTGATGGATCATCTCCTGCGGCTCGAACGCAATGACCCGGCCGCTCGGGCCGACGGCATGCGCCATCGCCAGAGTGAGCGTGCCCAGGTTCGCACCGACATCAAGCACGGTATCTCCCGGACGCAAATAGGAACAGATGACCTCGGCCTCCCGCGGCGAATATTCGCCGTAAACCAGCATCGAACGGGTAATGAAACGATCAAACAATGGAAGGGTAAAGACACCGTGACGGCAGACCGCTCGTACAAATGGAAACCGGTTACCAACGATGCATGCGTTCGCGGGCGGACCGGCGGCGGCTTCGGTGCAAGGCCGGCTGACCCCGCCGAGTTGCCCCGCAAGCCGGCTCACCGCGTCGCTCCAGTCGCCATTCCGATGCTGGCGAAACACGTTCATGCTGGCATACCAGTCGCAACCGGGCCCAGTCAGGCCCCAGCGCCAGTCGTGCAGCCACGGCAGCAGAATAAAAGCGGGCACTCCAAGCGCACCGGCCAAATGTGCAGGCCCGGTATCGAGAGACACCACGACATCGACGGCCCGCATTGCGGCCGCGAGATCCTCAAAGTCAGCAACCTGATCCGAGATGTCGAGCAACGGATGCGATGCGATGCAAGGCGACTTCAGGCCGAACTGGAGGGAGACTGCAGTCCATCCCGGTAAATCGAGCAATGGCAGAAGTACGGACTCCGGAATCTTGCGCAGGCGATTAGCCCTGGACCCGGCCGCTCCCTGCCAGACAATGCCAAGCTTTCTTCCCGGCGCTTTCGCCAAAATGTCTGCAAACTCGCCCGTCCGCCCCGGGCTAGCATGCAAATAGACCTTCTCCCCCAGCAGCTGCTGCGGGGAGTGGGCTCCCAGGACGGACGGCAGGCTCATCAGAGCGCACGCAGCATCAAACCTCCCGGCAGACGCGTCTGCGCATACCTCGACGCCGACGGACGTGAAAACCCGTCGGACCAGTCGCACCAGGGGTTGCTGAACCTGGACCACGACCTCTCCGCCGCAGCGCCGGACAACTTCCGGCACGAACCGCAACATCTGCAGCGAGTCCCCCAGCCCCTGCTCCGCATACAGCAGTAAGCGGGAAACGGCCTGTCCTTGCCACTGCGGAGCCTGATCCGGCTTGTTCCCGTGGCCTGGCAATTGCCAACGAGCCTCGAAATTCGGCCAGCCTGCGGCGTAGTTGCACTGGATCAGATCTACTCCCGCCAGCCCATACCTCGCGTTTGCATCATCCGGACGCTTCGCAAGAGCACCCTCGAAATGCGAATATGCCTCGCCGATCCGCTTGCCGTACTGAAGCAGAAACATCAGGTTATGTCGCGACTTGTCGTTCTCCGGAGCCAGATTTGCCGCAATGGTGGCAAGAAGTTCGGCCTCCGCCAATTCCATCAGGTGCAGATGCGCTTCTGCGCGCAGCGCCCATCCGGTCCAGTCCTGCGGGTTGGCGGAAACCGCCTCTCCTGCCGCTACCTGCGCTTCGACCACGTGCCCGGCCTGCAACAAGCGACGTGCACGATCTGCGCAAAAGCGGGCGATGCCTGTCGCGGCACGTGGGTTCCCGGAAAAGCCTGCAAGACGTCCGACCAGCGCAGCTGCGTGATGCTGATCGTCGAGAGCAATGGCAATTTCGATTCCTTGCACGATGGCATCCAGATATTCAGCATCCAGCGCCAACGCCCTCTGGTTGGCGCTGGATGCTTCCCAGTTTCTTCCTTCGGCACATAGCACCAGCGACAGATTGTGCTGCGCTATCGCTATAGTCGGATCAAGGCGTATCGCCTTCAGGAAACGTTCGCGTGCCTTGTCCAGTTCCCCAATTCGACGATATGCCTCGCCCGCAGTGTTGTAAAAATTGGCAATCCCGGGAGCAACAGAAATCGCCGACTCGGCGAGGCGAGCCGATTCGGAAAACCGCTCCTTTGCATGAAGAATCAGCGCTCGAAGATGCAGGGCATCCGGGTGGCGAGGAACATGCTGCAAGACTTGGCGGTAAATCGCATCGGCGGCGTCCAGGCGGCCTGCGTTATGAAGGGTGATCGCCTCACGCAGCGACATCAGAATCTGCGATTGATTAGGGGCAATTTTCATCTTGATCAAAAAGAAGCAGCTCGGAACTCCCGCCTCCGTGTTCGGCAGTCCCTTCGAACGGGCAGGGAAATCCGGTGGCGCTTCGGCGAGTATCACCGACACCGGGTAACGCGGTCAATAGACAGCCTTTGTACGGAAGAGCGCTCCATTCCGCATGATGGAGATATCGCTCCAGAAGTTATGCATGGCCGGAATTCGCAGTGATTCGGCGACTTTGCTGCATAATCTCCGGCGCCGTTGCAAGGCACAACCTTATGCAGCATCGTACTGACCCCAATTACGGATCTCACGCAATGCGCAATCAGACTCTCATTACCGGCGGTTCGGGCTTTCTGGGCTCGCATCTTTGCGACCGTCTGGTCGCCGACGGACAGGATGTCGTCTGCGTAGATAATTTCTACACCGGCAGCAAGGACAACATCAGGCATCTGATCGGCAACCGGCGTTTCGAACTGATCCGCCACGACGTGACGTTTCCGCTCTATATCGAGGTGGATCGCATCTACAACCTCGCCTGTCCGGCAAGCCCGATCCATTACCAGCTGGACCCGGTGCAAACCACCAAGACCAGCGTCCATGGCGCGATCAACATGCTCGGACTGGCGAAGCGGGTCAAGGCCCGCATCCTCCAGGCATCGACCTCCGAGGTCTATGGCGATCCCCAGATCCATCCCCAGCCGGAAGCCTACTGGGGCCACGTCAACCCGATCGGCCCGAGATCCTGCTACGACGAAGGCAAGCGCTGCGCCGAAACCCTGTTCTTCGATTACCACCGGCAACATCGGCTGGAGATCAAGGTCGTCCGCATCTTCAATACTTACGGCCCGCGCATGCATCCCAACGACGGTCGCGTGGTCAGCAACTTCATAGTCCAGGCACTGCGCGGCGAGGATTTGACAATCTACGGCGACGGTTCGCAGACGCGCAGCTTTTGTTATGTTGACGACCTGGTCGACGGCATGGTGCGCATGATGAATACCGCCCCCGAGCTCACCGGCCCGATCAACCTCGGCAATCCCGGTGAATTCACCATGCTCGAACTGGCGGAGACGGTCTTGCGCCTGACCGCGAGCCGCTCGCAGCTTAAATTCATGCCACTGCCGTCGGACGATCCGCGCCAGCGACAACCGGATATCCAAAGCGCCAGGAGCCAGCTCGGATGGACGCCGAAAGTGGCTCTCGAAGACGGCCTGCGGGAGACCATCGCGTATTTTCGCGGCATCGTCGCAGGCTGAATCCAGCGTGCGTCCCGAGGAAATTGTTCGCCGGGCCAACGCCCTGGCTACGGCAGGCGATCTCCCGGGGGCCGTCCACCTCTGCCGCGACGGAGTGCAGCAGTTCCCGCGTGACCTCTCGCTGCGCCTGAGCTGCGGAATCCTGCAGCATCGGTGCGGAGCGATAGGCGCTGCTCTCGAGAGCTTTGACAGTGCGGTGGCACTCGACCCGCGCAGCGTGGACGCCTGGTACTGTCTCGCCGGCGTACTCAAGGCAAGCGGTCGCGCCGACGAAGCGGTAGCGGCCTATCGCAAGACGCTGGCACTCGCACCTGATTTTTTCCAGGCGGCCGACAATCTTGGCAATCTGCTCCTCGACGCCGGAGAACCCGCGGCGTCACTGGGCCTTTTCGAGCGCTCGATCGCCGTCAATCCGGCCAACCCGCGCGCCTTCAACGGCCTCGGCCTGGCATCCCGCGCGATGGGTAGAACGGGAGAAGCGATCAAGGCACTGCGCCATGCCCTAGGGCTGCATCCCGGCTTTGTCGAGGCATGGAGCAATCTTGGCAACGCACTGCGCGACGAAGGGGCGATGGACGACAGCATCGCCGCGCATCGCAAAGCAATTGCACTGGCGCCGGAACGGGCCGAGCCGCACATGGAACTGGGCGTAACACTGACGCACCTGAAACGCCACCAGGAAGCGATGGCCGAATACCGCAGCGCCATCGCGCTCGACCCGCAATTCGCGCCGGCCCACGCCAACATGGGAGCCAGCCTGCTGTCGCAGGGCGATCTCGATGCCGCGGCCGCATCCCTGCGCGAGGCCCTCAGACTCGACCCGCAGCTCGACGTCGCGCACAGCAACTATCTGTTCGCCCTGCACTACCGTGGTGATATCGACGCCGCCGAAACTTTCCGCATCGCCCGCGACTACCAGGCTCGCTTTGCCGCACCGCTAGCCGCCCGCAGGCATCCCCACCAGAACTCGCGGGACCCGCAACGGCGATTGCGGGTCGGCTATCTCTCGGCCGACCTGCGCCAGCATCCGCTCGGATTCTTCCTCGAACCTGTGCTGGAGTCCCATGACCGCACCCGCTTCGAAGTCACCTGTTATTCCGGGGTGGTCAAGTCCGATGCGGTCACCGAGCGCCTGCGCAGCAAGAGCGATCGCTGGGTCAATGCCCTCGCCTATGGGGACGACGCCCTGGCCGAAAAAATCCGTGGCGACGGCATCGACATCCTGGTCGACCTTTCCGGGCATACCGCCGGACACCGACTGCTGGCCATGGCGCGCAAGCCGGCACCGATCCAGGCCACGTGGATGGGCTACCTCGACGGCACCGGCCTCGATGCCATCGACTACCTGATCACCGATGAATGGACGGCCCCGGCCGCGGAGGGCGGCCAATACTTTGCCGAAACCCTGTGGCGCCTGCCCGAGGTCTATCAGTGTTACCGCGCACCGTCCTATGCGCCGCCGGTAGCGCCGGCACCCTTCACCGGCGAAGGCTTGGTGACTTTCGGCTGCCTCAACAACCTGGCAAAGATCAACGACGATGTCGTCGATACCTGGAGCGCAATCCTCCATGCGGCACCCGGCAGCCGCCTGCTGATAAAAACCAGCAACCTCGACGATGCGCCAACCCTGCAGAGGACACGCGAGCGTTTTGCCGCGCGCGGCATTGCCGCCGGCCGCCTGCTGCTGGAGGGCGGAGCGCCGCATCCGGAATTCCTTGCGGCCTATGGCCGCATCGACATCGCAC
Organism: uncultured beta proteobacterium; assembly: GCA_903932755.1. Taxonomy (GTDB): domain Bacteria; phylum Pseudomonadota; class Gammaproteobacteria; order Burkholderiales; family Rhodocyclaceae; genus Sulfuritalea. The sequence continues at coordinate 2,996 of CAIZHL010000007.1, read as the reverse complement.
TCGACCCCTTCCCCTACTCGGGAGGCCTTTCGACCTGCGAAGCCCTGTGGATGGGAGTACCGGTGATCAAATTGCTCGACCGCCGCTTCCTGTCACGCTTCGGCGCGAGTTTTCTGGCCGTGACCGGACTCGCAAGCCTGCTCGCCGAAACACGCGACGACTACATCAGGATAGCTGCCGGCCTGGCAGTCGATCCGGCACGCCTGCTTGCTTTGCGCAGCGGCCTGCGCGAGCGCATGGCGGCGTCGACGCTGTGCCGCGGCGAACTGTTCACGCCGCAACTTGAATCCGCCTACCGGACGTGGTGGCAGCTCTGGTGTGCGGCTACCTGAGTTTTACCAAGGCATCCTTGGCCGCCTGATTGGCATCATTGGCAGACTGAAGGGCACGGGCCGGGTTCGCGACTTCATGACTGCGGGCCTCGCCGGCAAGTGTGTCGATTCGCGCCAGGTCTGCCGAACTGTCCACTCCCTTCGCCTTGCTCTGCCGGAGCACGGCTTCGCGCAACAAGGCTGACGACTTCAGCGCGCGTTCCAATTCAGCCCGCGTCGAATCGGCCTTGCCGGCCCCGCTGCCAGCTTCCAGTGCGGCACTCCCGGTCTTCATGGTCGATGCCGTCTGCAAGGATTGCAGGCCCAGCCTGGTGCTGTTATAGGCGTCGTCGAGCAGGCCCTGAGCCGCCCCGAGGTCGACGCCGCGCAGAGTCTCGGCCTGGCGCAAGCGGGTCTCGATGTCGGCTATGGCGCCGTCCTTGCCAGCAACCTTTTCCTGGTTCTGGCGCTTGAAGGCGTCGAGCATGGCATTCGCGCTCGACATGCGGCTGTCAAAGGCGGCCAACTTGCGCACCTGGTCCTGCCCGCCGCCCGCCGTACTGCCGGCGGCGGTCGCTGTGGTGCCGGAGGCGGCGCCCTTCATCGATACCAGCAGGGGACGCAACTGGTTCAGGGATTCATTGGCCAGCTTCTCGCCGCGAACGTAGTCTCCGCTTTGGGCCGCCAGTTCGGCCTTGCCGATGTCGGCCTCGATCGGCACTAACTCGGCGGCCTTGGGGTTGGCGCGACGCGCGGCATCAAGCAGCGAACGTGCGCTGGCAATGCTGCGCTCATAGGCAGGTTTGCGCGACGCAGCGCCGCCGGCCTCTGCCGCGGCGCCGCCGGAAGGACCGCTGTAACCGGTGCCGCTCTTCATGTCGGCGAGCGCCTTGGTGAGCAGCCGGTAGCCCTCGTCGAGAATCAGCCGCGCCGTTTCGTATTCACCCACCGCAGCAAGTTCCTCGGCCTCCTTCTGGCGCGCCGCCACGCTGGACATGGCAAGCTTGACATCCGGGCTGCCGGCCTTGGGGTCATTTGACAGCGCCGCGGACAGTGACTTGACGGAGCTCAGGCGGTTTTCGTAGTCTGCCTTGCGCTTGGGATCCTGCGCCTCGACTGAAAACGGCATGACGGCCAAGGCCGCGATCAAGGAAAACCTTGCCAGATTCAGCTTTGGGGATGCCAGTGCAAACATCGATGTCTCCGGAGAATGTTGGGTGGGCGTCCCGTTGCTGGGAGCCCCTTGGGTTGGGTAGTTCGGCAGTAACGAAAAGCAAAAATCAGGCCGACTACTTCAACGAACGGACGTGCCCCTGCAAAGCCACATGCCGGTTCAGGCGCGGGCAAAGCGGATATTGGTCTGCGTCTGGCTTACCTTGACCCGGATCGGCTCGTCCGGATGGATCGCTAGCGGCTGAGGCTCGACCTGAACCGCTTGCGCCCAGCAGGTATCCTGCGAAAACGGTCCCGTGTCGAACCGGGTCTGGTCGTCGAGGTATAGCGTGAACCAGAAGACCCACGCATGCAGCAGGCCGCCGCACGCCGGCCGGATTTCCAGGTCGACGGTCCGATCCGGAACATCCCGGGAAAAATCGAAATCCAGCACCGCCACCGGTTCGGCGAGGGGGGTATGGGCGTAACGCCTGACCGCCAATTGCTCGTACCCGCGCTTGGCGAACTCGTTGAACGGTTCCAGATCGAAGCCGCAGGAATTGCGATTGTCGACATGGAACAGCTCGTGGATTTCCCTGGATTCGACAGGCATCATCCAGACCCGGGCCCGCCCCGGAATGATCGTCGCCCCGGCGGCCAGGAGATTCCTGCGTGCGTGCGCCAGCGCCGGCAGCACGAATTCGCCGAGCAGTCCGACGTCGAAGATTTCCGTCACCAGCAGGTCGGCGCGGCGCGGCAACTCGCTGCCGACCGTCAGGCAGTTGGACTTCGTCGCGAACAGCGAGATCCGGTCGGAGTAGCCGTTGGCGGAAATTATTTCCCGCGCCTTGTCCGCCACCGGCTTCACCATCTCGCAGCCAACTACTGCGGCGGCGCCCGCCCGCGCCGCCATCATCGACAGCAAGCCGGAACCCGTACCGATGTCGAGCACCAGCGGCGCTGCGCCGTTGCCCTTGAGCCGCCCGACCTGGCGGCCGATCGCCTGATCGTAGGCTTCGTTGCGCAGGCGATCGTTCATCATGACGAAATGCCAGCGCGGAACCACCTGGACGTGCAGACTGTTGAGGCCGTCGGTTGCCGTTTCGAACCCTGGATTGAGGTCGACCGCCCGCTGATAGGCGGCCAGAGCCTCGTCAAGACGCCCCAGCTTCTGCAGCGCGGCGGCCAGGTTGAACCAGGCATCCGCAAAATCCGGACGGAACCTGACGGCTTGCCGGTACTTTTCCAGGGCAGGTTCAAGGCGGCCCTGCTGCGAGAAGGCATTGCCCAGATTGGTCAGGGCCTCGGCGTGATTCGGCTTTGCCTTGATGACCTTTTGCAGGTTGGCTATGGATTCGGCAAGCTGACCTGCCTGAAACTGGAGCGCGCCAAGGTTGCTGCGCGCGTTGATGTCGTTGGGGCGCTGCGCCAGATAGAGTTCCAGCGTCGCAAGCGCCGCTTCGAGGACTCCGGCTCGACGTTCCGCATCGGCCAGCAGAAACAGTCGATCCGGCAGGCCGCCGTCGAGCCGGT
>CAIZHL010000006.1 GCA_903932755.1 uncultured beta proteobacterium | reverse complement strand
GCTTGATGCCCATCTTCAGCGCCTTGGTGCGCGCCGGCTCCAGTTCCTCGCCCTGCCCCAGGTCGGCGGTGAAGGTCACCACCTCGCAGTTGTAGGTGTCCTGCAACCACTTGAGGATCACCGACGTATCCAGTCCGCCCGAATAGGCGAGTACGACCTTGTTGCTTTCCTTGCTGCCTGTTTTCTTTGCTGCACTCATCACTATTTCCTCAGTCGTTCACCCTGCCCAAAAGCAGGAATTCCATCAAAGCCTTCTGCGCGTGGAGGCGATTCTCGGCCTCGTCCCAGACCACGCTTTGCGGCCCGTCGATCACTTCGGCCGCCACTTCCTCGCCGCGGTGCGCGGGCAGGCAGTGCATGAACACGGCATCGGCCTTTGCGGCGCGCATCATTTCCGCATCGACCTGCCAGTCGGCGAAGTCGCGCAGCCGCTCTTCGTTCTCGGCCTCGAAACCCATCGAGGTCCACACGTCGGTGGTGACCAGGTCGGCACCGCGCGCCGCATCCATCGGATCGGCGAACTGCTCGAAATGATCGGTACCGTGCAGCCCCGCGCGCTCCGCCTCGACCTCATAACCGGGCGGCGTCGAAACGCGCACCTTGAAGTCGAACACCTCGGCGGCCTGCAACCATGTATTGCAGACATTGTTCGAATCGCCGATCCATGCCACCGTCTTGCCCTGGATCGGGCCGCGATGTTCGATGAAGGTGAAGATGTCGGCGAGGATCTGGCATGGATGGTATTCGTTGGTCAGGCCGTTGATCACCGGCACCCGCGAATGGCCGGCGAAGCGCTCGATGATCTCCTGCTCGTAGGTGCGGATCATGACGATGTCGCTCATGCGCGAAATCACTTGCGCCGCGTCCTCGACCGGTTCGCCGCGGCCCAGCTGTGAATCGCGCGTGTTGAGGTAGATCGCCGAACCGCCGAGCTGGTGCATGCCGGCTTCGAAGGACAGCCGCGTGCGCGTGCTGGCCTTCTCGAAGATCATCACCAGAGTGCGGTCCTGCAGGGGCCAATGGCGCTGGTAGGCCTTGAAGCGCGCCTTGATGACGCGCGTGCGCTCGAACAGGTAGTCCAGTTCCTCGCGAGCAAGGTCCTTCAGCTGCAGGAAATGCCGCGGCGCGCCCATGCTCAGGCCTCGAGAAACTCTTTGATCAGCGGCACCAGCATGGCTATCAGTTCGGCGCCCTCGGCATCGCTCATGACCAGCGGCGGCAGCAGACGCACCACCCTCTCGGCAGTGACATTGATCAGCAGGCCGGCGGCAAGCGCCCGCTTGACCAGGTCGCCGCAGGGGCGATCGAGTTCGATACCTATCATCAGGCCGTCACCGCGCACTTCGACAAAGCCGGGAACGCCGGACAAGCCCTGCCGCACGCCTTCCCGTATCGCGGTGCCGAGTTTGACGGCGTGGGCCATGAGGCCCTCGCTTTCGATAACGTCGAGCGTCGTCAGTGCGGCGACGCATGCCAGCGGATTGCCGCCGAAGGTGGAGCCATGGTTGCCCGGCTTGAACACGCCGGCGGCGCGCCCCGCGGCCAGGCAGGCGCCGATCGGCACGCCGGACCCGAGGCCCTTGGCCAAGGTCATGACATCGGGCACGATGCCCGCATGCTGGTGGGCAAACCAGGCGCCGGTGCGACCGATGCCGCACTGCACTTCGTCGACCATGAACAGCCAGTTCTTCTGATCGCAGATCTTGCGCAGCGCACGCATGAAATCCTTGTGCGCCAGGTTGATGCCGCCCTCGCCCTGGATGGGTTCAAACAGCACCGCCACAATATTCGGATTGCGCGCGGCGAGTTGTTCGATAGCGGCGAGGTCATCGAACGGCACCCGCACAAAACCGGTCACCAGCGGCTCGAAGCCGGCTTGCACCTTGCGATTGCCGGTTGCCGAAAGCGTCGCGAGGGTGCGGCCGTGGAAGGCCTGTTCCATGACGACGATCGCGGGCTGTTCGATACCCTGCTGGTGGCCGTACATGCGCGCCAGCTTGATCGCGGCCTCGTTCGCCTCGCAACCGGAATTGCAGAAGAACACCTCGTCCATGCCTGACAGTGCGGCAAGACGATCGGAAGCGGATTCCGCTTCGTTGATCCGGTACAGGTTCGAGGTATGAATGAGACGGCCGACCTGCCCGCTCAGAGCCTTCACCAGCCGAGGATGATTGTGGCCCAACGTATTGACCGCTATTCCCGCCAAGGCATCGAGATAGGACTTGCCCTGCCCGTCGAACAGGCGGCAACCCTGTCCATGGGTAAAGGCGACCGGCAACCGCCCGTAG
>CAIZHL010000005.1 GCA_903932755.1 uncultured beta proteobacterium | reverse complement strand
CTGATCGGTTTTGCCGGACAGATCAGTCTCGGTCACGCCGGTTTCGTCGGCATCGGCGCCTATGCCTCGGCGATTCTGCCGTCGCACTTCGGCTGGCATCCGATATTCGCCATGCTTGCAGGTGCGGCAATCGCCAGCGCCATTGCGGCGATCGTCGCGCGGCCGATCTTTCGCCTGAAGGGGCACTATCTGGCGATGGCGACGCTGGGCCTGGGCATCATCATCGCCATCGTGATCAAGAACGAAGCCGCCTATACCGGCGGGCCCGACGGCATGCCGGTGGTGGCGCTGGGACTGATGGGCTTCGAGGTATCCGGAGAGAAGCAGTGGTACTGGGTGGTCGCCGGGACATTGCTGTTCAGCTTCTGGGCGGCGAAGAACCTGATCGATTCGCCGTTCGGGCGTGCCCTGCGTGCGCTGCACGGCTCCGAGGTCGCCTCGCAGGTGATGGGCGTCGATGTCGTCCGCTACAAGGTTGCCATATTCGTGCTGTCGGCTTTCTTCGCCAGTCTGATGGGCAGCGTCACCGCGCATTACATCGGTTTCGTCACTCCCAATATTGCCGACTTCTTTCATTCCATCGAGCTGGTCACCATGGTCGTGATCGGCGGCATGGCCTCGATTTACGGTTCGCTGATCGGCGCAGTTCTGCTGACGGCCTTGCCCCAGGCGCTATCGACCTTCGAGGGCTGGGAGACGGTAGCGTTCGGCTCGATTCTGATGTTTTCCATGATTTTCATGCCCAAGGGGCTGGTGCCCACCCTGGCCGCCCGCTTTGGCCGCAACAACGGGAAAGATCAGTGATGGCGCTGCTCGAAGTCATCAATCTCTCCAAGGCTTTCGGCGGCGTCAAGGCCGTGCAGGATGTCAGTTTTGCGGTTGATCGCGGCCTGGTGTATTCCGTGATCGGACCCAACGGTGCCGGCAAGACCACGCTGTTCAACCTGATCACCGGGGTCTACACGCCCAGCGAAGGCGACATCCGGCTCGACGGACAGTCGATTGCCGGCGCCGCGCCGCATGAACTGGCCCTGAAGGGCATGGCCAGGACATTCCAGAACCTGCAGATCTGCATGAACATGACTGCGCTGGAAAACGTCATGGTCGGCGCTCATCTGCAGCTCGATCGCAACCTGGTCACGGCCATGCTGCGCCTGCCCGGACTCGCCCGGCGCGATGCGCAGCTGCGCGACGAGGCGCGCGAACTGATGCGCTTTGTCGGGCTGGAGAGCTACTGGAACATGGCGGCGAATTCGATGCCCTATGGTGCCCTGAAGCGTCTGGAGATCGCCCGCGCCCTGGCCGCCAAGCCGCAGATACTTTTCCTCGACGAGCCGGCGGCCGGATTGAATTCGAAGGAAACCGCCGAGATCGACGAACTGGTGCGCAAGGTCGCCGACAACAATGTCACGGTAGTGCTGGTCGAACACGACATGAAGATGGTGATGAACATCTCTGATCGCATCCTGGTGCTCGATTACGGCAAGAAGCTGGCCGAAGGGACGGCTCGCGAGGTTCGCGAAAACCCGGACGTCATCGCCGCTTACTTGGGCAGCAACGTATGAACAGGGTACAGGGGAGAAATTCGTGACGCAGGCGCTGGACATCATCAGCACCGAGCATCGCAGCATGTGGCAGCTGACGGTGGTGCTCGAAGAGCTTTGCAAGCATTGCGCCGAGCCCGAGCACAAGCCGGATGCCGAGCTGTTCGAGCTGATCCTCGATTACATCGAGCAGTACGTCGAGCGGGTGCATGAGCCGAAGGAGGAGACCTACCTGTATCGGGCCGTGCTCGAGCGCAGCAGCGAAGGCAACGACATGATCGCGGAGTTCAAGCGCGAGCATGCCGGCACGCCCGACGCGGTCGCCCGCTTGCGCGCCCAGATGAAGGCCGTCGTGCGCGACTATCCGGCAGGTGCGGCTGAATTCCGCCAGGCGCTCGAAGACTATATTTCGATGATGCGGCGCCACATCATGAAGGAGGAGAGCGACCTTTTCCCCCTGGCGCGCAGGACGCTGACCGACGTCGACTGGGACGAGATAAATTCCGCGTTTGCCGACAGTGCCGATCCGTCCTTCGGCGAACAGGCGCTGGTCGAGTTCCGTGCGCGGATGTCGCGCATCGTCAATCAGGCGCCGGCGCCGATCGGCTTCGGCCTGGTGGCCGAGAAGAAGCCGGCTGCCGAAGATCATCCGGTGCTGCTCGCGGTCAACAACCTGACCAGCCACTACGGCCGCATCGAAGCGCTGCGCGGCGTGACGGTCCAGGTCAGGCAGGGCCAGCTGGTCGCGCTGGTCGGCGCCAACGGCGCAGGCAAGACGACCCTGCTGCGGGCGATATCCGGGGTACAGAAGGCCAGCGGCGGCGCGATCAGTTTCGCTGGGCAGGACATCACCCACATGCGTCCGGACCAGCGCGTCCGCCTCGGCATCTGCCAGGTGCCGGAAGGCCGGCAGGTCTTCGGCCCGCTGACGGTTGAGGACAACCTGCGCCTGGGCGCCTATACGCGCAGCGACAAGGAAACCATCCAGGAAGACATGGAACAGATGTACGCCATGTTCCCCATCCTCAAGCAGAAATTCAGGCAGGCGGCGGGGACGCTGTCCGGCGGACAGCAGCAGATGCTGGCCATGGCGCGGGCTCTGATGGGCCGGCCGAAGCTGCTGTTGCTGGACGAGCCATCGATGGGCCTGGCGCCGCTGCTGATCCAGGAGATATTCAATGCCATTCTCAGCCTGCGCGAACACGGCAAGACGGTTTTCCTCGTCGAACAGAATGCCCAGCAGGCGCTGGCCATCGCCGATTACGCCTATGTAATCGAGACCGGACAAACCGTTCTTGAAGGGGCCGGCAGCGAACTGCTGGTCAACGAGCAGGTCAAGTCAGCTTACCTGGGCATATGAGCGCGCTCTTGCAAGAAAAAGCCATGAAAGGCGCCGTACCGCCAGCGCCGACTTTTCAGCGTGGCAAGAGGATTTGGCGGGTTTGATTGCAGCTTCAGAAATGTTCATTAGAATCACCCTGTAGCAGGAATAGTTTTTTCAAAAACATAAGGAGGAAACAAAAGTGGTCAAAAAATCATTCATCAAGCTCGTCGCCACCGCTGCGATTGCAGTCGGTACCAGTTTTTCGGCCTTTGCCGCCGACCCGATCAAGATCGGTTCGGTGCTTTCAGTCACCGGTCCCGCCGCGTTCCTGGGCGATCCGGAGCTGAAAACCCTGCAGCTCTATATCGAGAAGATCAACAAGGAAGGCGGCGTACTGGGGCGCCAGCTGCAGCTGGTGCACTACGATGACGGCACCGATGCGAGCAAGGCCAACGGCTTCGCCAAGCGCCTGATCGACGACGACAAGGTCGACATCATCGTCGGCGGCACCGTCACCGGTTCCACCATGTCGATGATTCCCCTGGTCGAGAAGGCGGAGATCCCCTTCATTTCCCTGGCCGGCGCGGTTGTCATCATCGAGCCGGTGAAGAAGTGGGTGTTCAAGACGCCGCACACCGATCGCATGGCCGCCGAGAAGGTCTTCGAGGACATGAAGAAGCGCAACCTGACCAAGGTCGCGCTGCTCTCCGAAACCAGCGGTTTCGGCGGCTCGGGCAAGAAGGAAACCGAGATCATGGCGGGCAAGATGGGCATCACCCTGGTGGCCAACGAGACCTACGGTCCCAAGGACACCGACATGACGCCGCAGCTGACCAAGATCAAGAATGCCCCGGGCGTGCAGGCCGTGTTCGTCTTCGGCCTGGGCCAGGGTCCGGCGCTGGTGAACAAGAACTACAAGCAGCTCGGCATTACTCTGCCGCTTTACCACGCGCACGGCGTCGCTTCCGAGGAGTTCATCAAGCTCTCCGGCCCGGCGGCTGAAGGCGTCCGCCTGCCGGCGGCCGCCCTGCTGGTGGCCGACAAGCTGGCCGCCAACGACCCGCAGAAGGCCGTGACCACGGGCTACCGCAAGGCCTACAACGACCGCTTCAAGGAAGACGTCTCGACCTTCGGCGGCCATGCCTACGACGGCCTGATGATCGCGGTCGAAGCCTTCAAGCGCGCCGGCTCCACCGACAAGGCCAAGGTTCGCGATGCGATCGAAGCGACCAAGGGCTACATCGGCACCGGTGGCAAGGTGAATATGTCGGCCACCGATCACATGGGCCTCGACCTGTCGGCCTTCCGCATGCTGGAAATCAAGAACGGCGACTGGGCGCTGGTGAACTAAGCTCTTCCGTCCCGAAAAAAAGCCCGCTTCGTGCGGGCTTTTTTTCGTCGCCCGGTATGGCAGGACAGGCGGGCATCGGCATCATCGACAAGCATGGAAGACAGCCGATTGATATGATCCGGGACGACCCGGAACGGGGCTGATGCTTTTTCGTCCTATCCATCCAAATTCAACAAGGCGATCCATTCGCCGACCCAAGAGGAGATCCACATGAAGCAGCTGCTGGCAAAAACCCTTGTTGCGGCCTCGGTCGCGGCAGTCGCGTGTGCCGTTCAGGCGCAGGAGGTGACGCTCAAGGTGCATCACTTCCTCTCACCCACCACATTCATCCAGGTAGGCGTATTCGAGCCCTGGTGCGCCAAGCTGGGCAAGGAATCCAACAACCGCATCAAGTGCCAGATCTATCCGGCCATGCAGTTGGGCGGCACGCCGCCGCAGTTGTTCGACCAGGCCAGGGACGGCGTCGCCGACGTGATCTGGACCGTGCTTGGCTATTCGGCCAACCGCTTCCCGATGTCGGAAGTCTTCGAACTGCCGTTCACCATGACCAATGCGGAAGCCACCAGCCGCGCCGCCTGGGAATTCACCCAGACCTATGCCCAGCACGAATTCAAGGACGTCAAGGTGCTCGCCGTCCATGTCCATGGTCCGGGCTATCTGTTCACCACCAAGAAGCAGATGAAGTCGATGGAGGACTTCAAGGGCATGAAGTTCCGCGCCCCGACCCGCCTGACCAATAAGATGCTCGCCGCGATGGGCGCGACGCCGGTCGGCATGCCGGTGCCGGCGGTTCCCGAGGCGCTGTCCAAGGGCGTCATCGAAGGCGCCGTGATTCCCTACCAGGTGGTGCCGAGCATCAAGGTCAACGAACTCGTCAAGTACGCCGCCGAGACCGATCCCAAGTACAAGGCCCTGTACACCACGGTGTTCACCATCGCCATGAACAAGGCCAAGTACGACTCGCTGCCGGCCGACCTGAAGAAGGTGATCGACGCCAACTCCGGCATCGAGCTCTCGGCCATGGCCGGTCGCGTCCAGGAAGCCGACGACGGCCCCGGCCGCGAGAAGACCAAGGCTTCGGGCGTCACCATCAACGTGATCCCGGCCGCCGAACTTGAAAAATGGAAGAAGGCGACCGATGCGCTCGACGACGAATGGGCGGCCGGCATGACCACGGCCGGCCACGACGGTCCCAAGCTGCTCAAGGCGGCGGGCGACCTGGTCAAGAAGCACACCAGGTAATACCGGCAAGGCGGCGCCGGGAGCCGATATGGTCGGCCCCGGCGCTTTTGCTGCCCGCGCCCCGCGTTGCGGGCAGGATCCGGATTCAGGAGAAATCGATGGCCGACGCCATTTTCGTCGACAAGGACGTGCAGCCCGACGCACTGGTCGGCCGGGTGCTCAACAAGCTTTGCCGCGCCTTCGCGATCGGTTCCGGCGTCACCCTGATCCTGATGGCGCTGATGTCATTCACCAGCATCATCGGCCGCAGCCTGTTCAGCACGCCCATCCTCGGCGACTATGAACTGGTGCAGATGTTGTCGGCCGTAGCCGTGTCGATGGCCTTGCCCTTCTGCCAGATGATCCGCGGCCACATCATCGTCGATTTCTTCACCACCG
>CAIZHL010000004.1 GCA_903932755.1 uncultured beta proteobacterium | reverse complement strand
TCGGCGAAGTAGCCCCAGCCGTGGTAGCCGCTGTCGACCAGCGATTGAGCGACGGCGAGCAGCGCAGGCGGCAGCCACGCAAACAGGGCAAGAACAGCGGCGGTGCGCAGCGTGGTGAGCTGATCCGCCCCGATCAATCCGAGGCGCCGCAAAATCAGGTAGAACGGGCCCCCCGCGACGAGCGAGAAGCTGGTGTCGGGCGCTACGCGTTCTGATTCCGTCATCGATGTGCCCCATCGCCGTACTGCATGCTTGCTGCGCCCGGCGTGCAAATGTCGCGTGGCCCTGCGACTAAGGCTGCCTCGCCATCGTCGTCGGGAGGTGATTGAGCCCTAGAAGCGATGCGAATAATGCGCCGACAGGAAGACCATGTAGGGGTGATCGTAGGTGCCGCTTAGCAGGCGGCTGGGATCGGAACTGCTGTCCGAGCGCGCGTATTCCGCCGCCAGGCCGAGTTCGGATTTGGGCGAGAGCACGTACTGGACGCCGGTGCCGAAGCGCCAGGTATCGCCGTTGGGCATGGCGAACATGGTCCGGTCCTGGTCCTTGTAGAAGCTGTTGTCATAGGCGATGCCGGCATTGATCCTGGCTTTCGCGCTGTACTGGTACTGCGCGCCCAACGCGACATGCCAGGTATCCTGCAGCTTCAGGCTGCTGGTCGTCGTTCCCGCGTTGGTCTCGATCGAGTTCTGCGAGAAGCGGCTCCAGTCCTGCCAGCCGAGGTTGCCGGTGACCGCCCAGCGGTCGTTCAGCGCATGGTAGGCGCTGGCCATCACCTGTTGCGGCGAATTCACGCTCGCCCCGACCGGAAAGCTGTGGGTCCTGCCGGGAAGGATGCCTGGCACGGTGGCGACGACATTGAAGTCGTATTCCACTTCGCTGGTCCATACCACGCCGATGCGGGTCGACTTGGAAGGCTCGAACATGACACCGAGGCGGGCGCCGTATTGCCAGTCGGTATCCTTTTCGCTCTGCTTGCCGCCGCCGATCAGGGCCACGCGCTCGATCTTCAGCAAACCGTAATTGGCGGTAAGGCCCGCGCCCAGCGACCAGCGGTCGTCGAGCCGGTAGGCCAGGGTGGGCTGGATGGTCATCGCCATCATCGCCGCCTTGTCGACCAGGTTGCGCCCGGCCCAGTTGTCGCCGAAGTCCAGCGCCAGGCCGAAATTGCCGTAAACACCGACGCCGAGCTTCAGGCGGTCGTCGATGCTGTGGCTGTAGAACAGGCTGCCGCCGGGCAGCCAGCCGATGACGTTGCCCGGATCGCCTCCGGCGAGGCCGCCGCCGCCGTCGAGTTCGTAGTCCGCCTTGCCGTACAGCGCTTGTCCGCCGACGACCAGCTGGTTGCCGGACAGACGGGTCATGCCGGCCGGGTTGGCATAGACGGTCGAGGCATCTTCGGCGCGCGCCGCCGTGCCGGCGCCGGCGAAGCCGAGGTCGGAGGTGCCGATTTCATACATGTAGAGGCCGCCGGCCCGGGCGAGCGCCGGCAGGCACAGTGCGGCGAGCACGATGGATTTGCGCAGCTGAATTTTTTTCATGTTCGGGTCACCATTCTTGGACAACATGGACGTTTGCTATTTCTTCGCCGCG
>CAIZHL010000003.1 GCA_903932755.1 uncultured beta proteobacterium | reverse complement strand
CCTCGGCCAGCGCCGCATCGAGTTGCCGGCGGCAGGCCGGCAACTCGGCCACCGCGATGCGCAGGCGCAGGCGACGCTCGCCGGCCTGCGCCAGGCGCTGGCGCGCCCAATTCGCGGCGGCCCGGCATTCCGCCTCCGTATCGGGGCATTCGATGCCGCGCGGCGCCACATCGCTGCCGCACCCGAAATCGACGCGGAAGAGTTCGACGCCGCGCGCCTCCAGCACCAGCAACAACCTTGAGATCGCCGGATCGGGCAGGATGAAGCCGGCCAGGCCGACGCGCGCCGGCAGGCCGCCGATGCCGCGTTCGACGCAGGCGATGCGCCAGGCCAGGATCGCGTCCATGCCGCGCCAGTCGCCGTCGCGACTGGCTGCATCGACATCCTCGCGCCAGCGCAGGAAGGCCATGTATTCGGCGTTGTGCAGGGCCTCGGGCACCTCGATGCGCCAGCTGCGCTGCAGGCTGGCTGCCTCCATCGCCGCCAGCGCCATGCCCTCGCGGTCGAAGAGCTCGGCCGCCGCGCCGGTATCGCGCGCGATCGCCTGCTCCCAGAGGTTGCGTTCCTGGACGTGGCCGAGGAAGCCGCCGGCCGCCGCGTCCGGCGGAATTTGGCCATTCAGCAGCGCGCGCGAAACCATGGCATCAAGCCACAGCGCCGGCGTCGAACTTTGCAGCGCCTGCCAGGTCACGGCGCCGCGCGCCACCTGCAGGTCGCCATGGGCGCGGCGCAGGTCGAGGGCGAGGCGCGCCGTGGCGCACAGCACCACCGGCTCCGGCCCGCCGGGCAGTCCGGCCAGCGGCAGGAGTGGCAAATCGGGACGGATCAAGGCTTCACCCCGCCAGCGGCAAGATCAACGCGCCAAGGGCGCACAGGGTCGTGGTGACGATGAACACGGCTAGATCGGCGCGATGGATGGAAGGCCGGGTGGCAGGCTGTGTGGCCGCTTGTGTGACAGATTCGTTCGCAAACATGGACGTTCCTCGGTGGCAATGAGGAACAGTCTGCGGGAGCGAAAGCTCATGGCGTGAGCCTCCAGAGCCCATTTCAGCAGGAATCGTACCCCGCGCCGGTTGGCGTTGGGATGCGATGCGTGGCGGAGGGAGTGCGGCAGGGTACATCCCTGCAAGCGACTGACAACGTAGCAGCGCGCCCAACGCCAACCGGCCCTTCGGGTTGAGACCAGGATCGGCGTCTGCGGCGTTGCAGCGCTTGCCAATGGAAACAACCATTGGCCGCGCACTGCGCCGTGCATCCATCCGATCCTGGTCTCAACGCGGGGCATGATTCCTACTGAAATGGGCTCTAATCCTTTGCCAGCAATTCCGGCGCCTGGACGTCGCGCGGCAAGGCCTCGACCGGGTTGAGGTCGGCGATTTCCTTGTCGTCTCCGGCCACTTTGAGGTCGCGGAACTTGCGCGCGGAGACGAGGACGCGGGTTTCCATCGAGGCCACGGACTTGTTGTAGGCGCCGACCGCCTCGCCGAGGTTCTTGCCGACCCGGCCCCAGTGATCCGCTACGGTGGCGATACGGTCGTAGAGCTCGCGCCCGAGCGCGCTGATGCGCTCGGCGTTCTCGGTCAGGGCCTGCTGCGTCCAGCCGTAGGCAACGGCACGCAGCAACGCGATCAGCGTGGTCGGCGTGGCGAGGATGACGCGCGCATCGACCCCGGCCTCGATCAGCGAAGGATCGGCTTCCAGTGCCGCCGAATAGAACATCTCGCCGGGAAGGAACAGCACGACGAAGTCCGGCGAGGGCTGGAACTGCTCCCAATAGGCCTTCTGGCCAAGCTTTTTCAGATGGTCACGCACCTGCCGCGCGTGGTCGAGCAGCTTGCGCTTCTTCTCT
>CAIZHL010000002.1 GCA_903932755.1 uncultured beta proteobacterium | reverse complement strand
CGCTTGATTTCGGCGCGCAACGCGGCTTCCAGGTCGGCGATGGTCTTGCCTTCCGCCGGTTGGCCGTCCACCATGAAACTGGCCTCGCCGCGCAGCGTGCCGTCATAGCCGGCGCCGGCCGACTGGGCGACGCGGCTGCCGCGTACCAGGTTCCTGGCGAAGCGCGAGGCGTCGTGGCCGTCGAGCACGGCCGCCAGCACATCCAGTGCATACGGGTCGCGGTCCTTGTTCACATCGCGCAGCTTCGGCGTCTTCCAGGCCATGGCGAGATAGGGCAGCTTGGCGGGAGCCTTGACGCTGACGCGGCGGATGCCGGCCTGCTCCGGTTCGTTTTGCGGCTTGCGTTCGGGCAGGGCCTGCACCTTGTGTGCTCCGTAGTATTTCTGCGCCAGGCGGAACACCTCGCGGTGATCGACGTCGCCCACCACCACGACATAGGCATTGTTCGGCGCGTACCACTGCCGATACCAGTCACGCGCGTCCCGCCAGGTCATGTGTTCGAGATCATCCATCCAGCCGATCACGGGCCGCCGATAGGGGTGGGCCTGGAACATCGTCGAACTCAGGCCTTCGTAGACGAGCCCCTGCGGATTGTCATCGGTACGCAAGCGGCGCTCTTCCATGACCACCTTGATCTCGGAGGCGAACTCCTGCGGCTCCAGTTTCAGGTTGGCCATGCGGTCGGCCTCCAGCTTCATCATCTCCGGTAGCGCCGCCTTCGGCACGATCTGGAAATAGGCGGTGTAGTCGCGGCTGGTGAAGGCATTGTCGCGGCCGCCGGCTTCGGCCACGCGCTTGTTGAATTCGCCCGACTTGAGGTTCTTCGTGCCCTTGAACATCATGTGTTCCAGCACGTGGGCGACGCCCGAGGTGCCGTCCTTTTCGTCCATGCTGCCGGCGCGGTACCAGACCATATGCACGGCGGTCGGCGCGCGGCGGTCTTCCTTGACGATGACGCGCAGGCCGTTGGCGAGCTTCGTCTCGAAGGGGTTGGCAAAAGTCGGCGCTGGCGATACGGCGATAGCCAGCAGGGCAACAGGGGCAAGCAGTGATTTCATGTCGTGTTTTGGCAGGTGCTGTCGAATTAGTGAGATAGGGGCTTCTGCTAGAATTCTCAACCGGCGCATCTTAGCGCGGCTCCAGCCTCCGACCGCATTCCGCATGTTTGGTTTCCTGAAAACAAAGGACGACCCCGCCGCCCCGGCCACCGTGTCCCCGGCGACGCCGCGCGCATCATGGGGCGATCGCCTCAAGGCCGGCCTGTCGCGTACCCGCGATACCCTCAACACGCCGCTGACGGAGCTTTTCAGCAGGGCGAAGATCGACGACGAACTGCTCGAAGATCTCGAATCGACATTGCTCATGGCGGATTGCGGTGTCGATGCGACGCACTGGCTCCTCGCGGAACTGAAGGCCACGGTGAAACGGGAAAAACTGGACACTCCGGCCCAACTGCGTTTCGCGCTGGAAAAAAGCCTGCAGGTCCTGCTCACCCCCCTCGAACAGGCGCTCGATGCCGGCGGCCAACAGCCTTTCGTCATCATGATCGCCGGCGTCAATGGCGCCGGCAAGACCACCTCGATCGGCAAGCTTGCCAAGCACTTCCAGAGCCAGGGCAAAAGCGTGCTGCTGGCCGCCGGCGACACCTTCCGCGCCGCGGCGCGCGAACAACTGTCCGCCTGGGGCGAGCGCAACGGGGTCACCGTCATCGCGCAGGAATCCGGCGATCCGGCGGCGGTGGTGTTCGACGCCATCAATGCCGCCCGCGCACGCAAGATCGACGTCGTGCTCGCCGATACCGCAGGCCGCCTGCCGACGCAACTGCACCTGATGGAAGAGATCGCCAAGGTTCGCCGCGTAATACAGAAGGTCGATGCCTCCGCCCCGCATGAGGTGCTGTTGGTGCTCGACGCCAACATCGGCCAGAACGCGGTGCAGCAGGTCAAGGCCTTCGACAAGGCGATCGGCGTCACCGGCCTCATCGTCACCAAGCTCGACGGCACGGCCAAAGGCGGCGTGCTGGCCGCCATCGCCCGCCAGTGTCCGAAGCCGGTGCGCTTCATCGGTGTCGGCGAGGGCATCGATGACCTGCAGCCTTTCCGCGCCGGGGAGTTTGTCGGGGCGCTGCTGGGAACCCCGGAGTGATTCGTTTCGATCGCGTCTCGAAGCGCTATCCGCCGGGCGTTGACGCGCTATCCGACATCAGCTTCGAAGTGGCAGAGCGCGAGATGGTGCTGGTCAGCGGCCACTCCGGAGCGGGGAAATCCACCTTGCTGAAGCTTATTGCCGCCGTCGAAAAATCCACCGGTGGCGCAGTTCTGGTCGGCGGCCAGAACGTGAGCGGCCTCGCCCGCGCGGCACTGCCCTATTTGCGCCGGCGCATCGGCATGGTGTTTCAGGATCAGAAGCTGCTCTTCGACCGCAATGCCTTCGAGAACGTCATGCTGCCCTTGTCGATCACCGGTTTCCCGCGCAGGGAAGCCGCACAACGCGTGCGCGCCGCGCTGGACAAGGTAGGCCTGTCCAGCCGCGAGAAAGCCCTGCCGGTCATGCTCTCGGGCGGCGAGCAGCAGCGCCTGGCGATCGCCCGCGCCGTCGTCGGCCGGCCCAAGCTGCTGCTGGCCGATGAGCCCACGGCCCATCTCGATGCGGATACCGCGGCCGATGTTGCGCGCATATTCAAGGAGTTCAACCACGTCGGCGTCACGGTGTTGATCGCTACGTATGCCGGCGACTTGTTTCCCGGCGCACGGCGCCTGCAACTCGAACACGGCAAGCTGCTGCCATGACGGCCTGGCTCGCCCAACACGGCGATGCGGTCCGGCTGGCAATGCGCAGGCTGGCCTCGGCCCCCGTGAACAGCCTGCTTTACCTGCTGGCCATCGGTGTCGCGCTCGCCCTGCCGGCAGGCGGGCAGATGCTGCTCGCCAATGCGCTGAGCCTTGCCGGAACGACGTCGGCCGTACCCCATATTTCGGTGTTCATGGCGGCGAATGCCGATCGCGGGATGGCGGCCGAAATCGAATCTCGCCTGAAGAAGCGCGGCGACATCAAACGGGTTCAGTTTCTGCCGCGCGAAGAAACTCTGGCGCGGATGAAGGCCAACCCGGGACTGCGCGACGTGATCGAAGCCCTTGCGGCAAATCCGTTTCCCGATGCCTTCGTGCTTGCCGTGGCCGACGAACGCCCCGAGGCGATGGAGCGACTTGCCGTGGAATTGCGCCAGTTGCCGCGAGTGGAACATGTCCAACTCGACTCGGCCTGGGTCCGCCGGCTCGATGCCCTGCTCCAACTGGGGCGCACCGCAGTACTGGTGCTCGGCGTGCTGCTGAGTGCCGGACTGATCGCCATCAGCTTCAGCATCATTCGCATGCAGGTGCTCACCCATCGCACCGAGATCGAGGTCAGCGGCTTGCTCGGCGCCACCGACGGCTTTATCCGGCGGCCATTTCTTTACTACGGCCTGCTGCTTGGATTGGGTGGCGGCATCGTCGCCTGGCTGCTGGTGGGCGCGGCCGCGCTCTGGTTGCGGGCACCCCTCGGCGAACTGGTGCGCCTGTATGACCTCACTCTCGTGCTGCAGACGCCCGGCACGCGCGACTCGGCGCTGCTGCTGGCCTTCGCCGCAGGCCTCGGCTGGCTGGGCGCGATAATTTCGCTGCAGCAGCATCTTCGAAAAAGCTGAGGGTTTTAGAATCGAAGCATGGCGACCGTAGCAAAAAACCCCACAACATGGCTTGTGCGGCCAACAACATTGGAACGGAAACGATGATTCGGGCGATAATATGCCAATGAGTGAAGAACAACCCATCGAGCAGCCTGTAGCAGAACCTCTGGCCGGCGAACAGCCGGCGGTGCCGGTTCGCAACGAACCGCAGGCACCGGATCCGCGGCGCCGCCTGCGCGAACTACTCGCAATTCCCGACCATCAGCGCACCGATGCCATCTGGGACGAAATTATCGAGTTGGAGATTTGCCTGGCACCGGGGAACCGCATTCAGGGATCACCCGGGGCGCAGCAGGAACTGGGGCGACGCCAGGGTCCCGGCCAAGGCCAGGGACGCCGCCCGGAGCAGGCAAGGCGCCAGGACCCGACACCGGGTGCCAAACCCGCGAAGCGATTTTTCAAAAAATCGAAGCGTCCGCCTGGCGCCCCGCCGAAAACCGGACCCTGACCCGTCGCAGTCCGTTCCGGGGGATCGGATCGTGCATCCCAAATGCACTGATATGCCCGAGCCGCGATGGCTCAACCGGGCGACCACCATGCCAGACGTCGGATTGAAGGCCAGATAATTCCCGACAAATTTCATCGGGAACTTCCCTGACTCTTAGCACTCTCAGTTAAGGAGTGCTAATATTAAGTTCAAGGAGGTCGTACCGTGAGTCATACCGTGTCTCTTGACCATTTGCCCATGCTCGCCGCCAGCGGCAGCATCGAGGCCTTCATTTCGGCCGCCAATCGCGTCCCGATGTTGAGCGAGGCCGAGGAACAGTCGCTTGCGCGGCGCTTCCGGGAGAACGAGGATCTGGATGCCGCGCGCCAGTTGGTGACCTCGCATCTGCGCCTGGTGATCGCCATCGCCCGCGGCTATCTGGGCTATGGCTTGCCGCACGCCGACCTGATCCAGGAAGGCAACATCGGCCTGATGAAGGCGGTCAAGCGCTTCGATCCCGATCGCG
>CAIZHL010000001.1 GCA_903932755.1 uncultured beta proteobacterium | reverse complement strand
TGGAAGCGCTCGATGGCGCCGATGCCCTGGCCATCGTCACCGAGTGGAAGGAATTCCGCAGCCCGGATTTCGACGCGATCAAGGCCAGGCTGAAGCAGCCGGTGGTCTTCGACGGCCGCAACCTTTACGATCCGGCGACGCCGCGCAAGGCCGGGCTGGAATATTTCGCAATCGGCAGGCTATGAACACACTTCCTGATACATCTTCCACCCGCATCCTCATCGTCGGCGACGTGATGCTGGACCGCTACTGGTTCGGCGATGTCTCGCGCATTTCCCCGGAAGCGCCGGTGCCCGTGGTCAAGGTCGAACGTACCGAAGAACGTCCGGGCGGCGCCGCCAACGTGGCGCGCAACTGCGCCGCGCTGGGTGCGCGCGTGACGCTGCTCTCGGTGGTCGGCGCCGACGAAGCCGGGCGCAGCCTGGCGCAATTGCTCGGCAGTTCCGGCATCGAATGCAGCCTGCATGAAGACGCCAATCTCAGCACCACCGTCAAGCTGCGCGTGATCGGCCGCCAGCAGCAGCTGCTGCGCATCGATTTCGAAAACTCGCCGGATCACGAAGTGCTCCAGGCCAAGCTGGCGGATTTCGAGTCGCGGCTGGCCGGCTGTGACGTCGTTATCCTTTCCGATTACGGCAAGGGCGGCCTCGCCCACATCACGGAAATGATTTCCCTCGCGCGCGCCGCCGGCAAGCAGGTGCTGGTCGATCCCAAGGGCGAGGACTATGCCCGCTATGCCGGCGCCACGATGTTGACGCCCAATCGATCCGAGTTTCGCGCCGTCGCCGGGCGCTGGAAGGATGACGCGGAACTGGCGCGGAAGGCCGATCGCCTGCGCGGCGAACTGAAGCTGGATGCCTTGCTGGTCACGCGTAGCGAAGAGGGCATGACCCTGTTTTCATCCGCCGGCACCACGCACGAACCGGCGCTGGCGCGCGAGGTTTATGATGTCAGCGGTGCCGGCGACACCGTCATCGCCACGCTGGCGGTCATGCTGGGAAGCGGTTTGTCCATGCAGCAGGCCATGCGCCAGGCCAATCTTGCCGCCGGCGTCGTGGTCGGGAAACTTGGTACGGCGACGTGCAGTCTTGAAGAACTCAAGGCTGCACGCCCATAGGGATGCCATCCCCCCAACCCCCTTCCCGAGGAAGAGGGCGATTAAGATGAGCGGGCTTTGCCCGCTTGGTTGTTGAACTGGAGAAGGTATGTACTACGTCGTCACCGGCGCCTGCGGGTTTATCGGCGCAAATCTGGTCAAAGCACTTAACGAGCGCGGCATTACCGACATCATTGCGGTCGACAATCTCACGAACGCGGACAAGTTCCTCAATCTTGCCGATTGCGAGATCGCCGACTATCTCGACAAGCGCGAGTTCCTCGAAATGGTCGAGAACGGCCAGCTCGACGGCGGCGTCGACGCCATCCTGCATCAGGGCGCCTGCTCCGACACGATGGAAACCGACGGCCGTTACATGATGGCCAACAACTACCGCTTTTCGCTGGCCCTGCTGGATTTCTGCGCCGAACAGGAAGTCAGCTTCCTGTATGCATCGAGCGCCTCGGTCTATGGCGGCGGCGGCGTGTTCCGCGAAGAGCGCGAATTTGAGTCGCCGCTCAACGTCTACGGCTACTCCAAATTCCTTTTCGACCAGATCGTCAGGCGGCGCATCGGTCCAAATGCGGCGGGCGCCGACTCCCAGGTTGCCGGCTTCCGCTATTTCAATGTCTATGGCCCGCGCGAACAGCACAAGGGGCGCATGGCGTCGGTCGCCTTCCATCATTTCAACCAGTACCGCGCCGAGGGCAAGGTCAGGCTGTTCGAAGGCTACGGCGGTTACGGCAACGGCGAGCAGCGCCGCGACTTCGTCTATGTCGGCGACGTGGTCAAGGTCAACATGGACTTTCTGGAAAGCCGGACATCGGGCATCTACAACCTCGGTACCGGCCGCGCGCAGAGTTTCAACGAACTCGCCGCGGCCACGGTGAATGCCTGCCGCGCGCTGGAAGGCAAGCCGGCACTGTCGGTGGCGGAACTGGTGGACCAGGGCATCATCGAATACATTGCTTTTCCGGATGCCCTGAAGGGCAAGTACCAGAGCTTCACCGAGGCCGACCTGACCGGCTTGCGCGCAAGCGGCTACCAGGAAGCCTTCGCGACGGTGGAAGAAGGCGTCGCCGAGTACGTCAAATGGCTGGCGCGATGATGTTCAAGTCGCTCGAGGATTTCGTCGGCAACACGCCGCTGGTGCAACTCAAGCGCCTGCCCGGCGCGGAGAATGTCCGGCGCAACAACGTGATCCTGGCCAAGCTCGAAGGCAACAATCCGGCCGGCTCGGTCAAGGACAGGCCTGCATTGTCCATGATCGCCCGTGCCGAAGCCCGCGGCCGCATCAAGCCGGGCGA